>JBEKVF010000262.1:0-4432 GCA_049514295.1 Acidimicrobiales bacterium | reverse complement strand
CCGCACGAAGCCCCCTTCCATCGAGGAAGGGCGCTTCGTTATGCCCCTCCATCGGATCCGCCGGAGCGGTACGCAACATTCCACACACCTGCATCATCGGATGCGGCCGCCCTTCGGGCGGACCTCCCCGCCACGTTCGTGTCGCCATTGTCCCTGGTGGATCGCGCTATCGGGGCCGGGTGACGTTCAGGGTGACGTTCATCCGGACGATACGACAATGGATCGGTCACCGAGCGCCCTGTCGCTGGCGTCCTGATGCTGTCGATAGGACGGCTTGGCACCACCGGTGGCGCCGACTACTACCTCGACAAGGTCGCCAACAGCGTCGATGACTACTACCTCGGCAGGGGCGAGGCACCAGGCCAGTGGATCGGCGCCACTGCCGAACAGCTTGGGCTGGTCGGTCAGATCGACGCCGATGCCCTCAGGAACCTGCTCGCGGGCACAGCGCCCGATGGCGCCAGCCTCGGCGTGCAGCTCCGTCCGGAGCGACGTCCTGGTTTCGACCTGACGTTCTCTGCTCCGAAGGGTGTTTCCCTGCTCTGGGCCTTGGGATCGGAAGATGTACGTGGCACGATCTCCGCCGCCCACGACCAGGCAGTCGGAGCCGTGCTTGACCGCCTATCTTCCGAAGCCTGTTTCGCCCGCAGAGGACGTGACGGGAAGCAGCTCATCGAGGCCGAGGGCTTCGTCGGCGCGGCGTTTCGGCACCGCACCAGCCGGGCCGGCGACCCCCAGCTTCATACTCATGTCGTCGTCCCCAATCTGGTCCGCGGTGTTGACGGCCAGTGGTCCGCCCCCGACGGCCGGCATCTCTACCTGTGGCAGAAGGCCGCCGGCACCCTCTACCAATCGGCGCTTCGGGCTGAGCTCGCACCTCTCGGCCTCGCCTGGGACATCCGGCGCAACGGTCTGAGCGAGCTGCGAGATATCCCGAAGACGGTGCTCAGGGCGTTCTCTAAGCGCCGTGTCGACATCGAATCGGCGATGGATTCCCGAGGTGCAACATCGTCGAAGGCAGCCGAGACCGCCGCCCTCGCCACACGGGAACGCAAGCCTGCTGGTGGCATCACGGGCGATGTGCTGCGCGACGGTTGGGCCGAGCAACTCTCCGCCGTTGAACTCCCTAATAGCGCGGGCGGCACGCGCCCGGCCACAGTCGACGACCTCAACGCTGCCCTCGGTCACGAAGCGGTCGCGCCACATGGACCTGAAGAGGTCGAGGCGGTCTTCGGGGTTCTCGCGGGCGAGAACGGCGTGTCGCTCGACGACTGGGAGATCGACGAACAGAGCCTCATGGACTCCGGCGCCCCCGGCACCAGGGCACTGCCCGTTACCCTGCTCGGATCGACGTTCACCCGTCGGGACGCCATGAGTGCGGTGGCCAGGGCATTCGACGTCACCCCCGACGAGGCAGCGACGCTTACGGCCAGGTTCCTCGAAAGGGAGGGGGTGGTCCGGGTCCTGGCCGACCCCGGTGCCGGCACCGAGCACATCCGGACCCGGAGCGGTCACGTCGTCCCGGCCACGACCGGCGACCGGCGCTACACGACCACCGAGCTCCTGGCCGCAGAACAACGCATCATCGGTTCCGCTGCCGCACGCATCGGCGAAGGAACCGGCCGGGTCGCCCCCAGCGAGGTCGAACACGTCCTCGGGTTGCACACCCACCTCGACGGCGAGCAGGCCGCCGGTGTGCGGGCGCTGCTCACCTCGGGCAACGCCTACGACCTGTTGATCGGCCAAGCGGGAACGGGCAAGACGACACTCCTCGGTGCAGCCCGGATCGGCTGGGAGGAGGCTGGATTCCGGGTGATTGGTACGGCGGTCGCGGCACGGACCGCCGCCGATCTCGAGGCCGGCACGGGCATTCCCAGTTCGTCGCTCACCCAGCTCCTCGCCGATTTGCGGGAAGGTGGTGGGCTCACCAGTCGCCACGTGATCGTCCTCGACGAGGCGTCGATGGTGGGCAGTCGCCCCCTCGACCAGCTCCGTTCTTATGTCGATGGCGCCGGGGCCAAGCTCGTCCTTCTCGGCGACAACCGCCAGCTCTCCTCCATCGACGCCGGTGGCGCGCTGCGCTCGCTCTCGAGCGAACTGGGCACCCACGTCGTCACCCTGACCACCAACCGCCGCCAGGCCGGCTCGGACCAGCAGTGGGAACGTGACGCCCTCGTCGCCCTGCGCCACGGCGACGTCACCCCGGCCGTCCACGCCTACGTCGAACACGGCCGGGTGACGATCACCGGGACCATCGACCAGGCCCGCCAGCGCATCGTGGAGGACTGGTGGAGCGTCCATCGCACCCACACCACCGCCATCTTGGCCGTGCGACGATCCGACGTCGCCGCGCTGAACGACATGGTCCGGGCCCGCCGCCAGGCCGCCGGTGAGCTGGGCGCCGAGATCAGGATCGGCGCCAAGGCGTTCAGCGTCGGTGACCGGGTCATCTTCGAGAAGAACCAGCGGGTGCGCTCCGCTGACCTCACTGACAACAGTCGTCGTCCCGAGCTTGTCAGGCTCCGCAACGGCACGTTCGCCACCGTGGTGGCGCTCACCGACACTGGCAACGCTGTGACCAGGGAGGGTGACATTCGCCGAGCCCAGGGTGACGTTGCCGGTGGCATCGCCGAAGAGGTGCGCAGCCAGCCGACAGGGTCGCTGGTCGTCCAGCTCGACGACGGACGGCGGGCCGTCATCCCCCGGAGCTACGCCGAGGCCTCGACGAGCCTGGGGTACGCGCTCACAGTGTTCCGCTCCCAAGGGATCACGGTCGACCACACCTTTGGGCTCGGTGGCGACAGCCTCTACCAAGAGGCCGGCTACACGCAGCTCTCGCGGGGCCGGCTGTCGAACAACCTCTACGTCGCTTCCCCCGAGAACCCGAGGTGGGAGATCGGTCACCACGCCGATGATCTCGCCCAGCGCGACGCCCTCGAGTCGCTCGTCGGCGCCCTCTCCCAGAACAAGGAGCAGACCATGGCCCGGGACCGCCTCCCGGCCTGGCCATTAGTGTCCCCCGACGACTTCGCCTCCGCCTACCGCGAGCACGCCCGCCTCGGGCAGTGGATCGGCGATCACGCACCGGTCGACTCCTTCCCCGGGCGCCCGGAGGGGTCGGGTGCCGAACAGGCCAGAACCGGAGCCGAAGACGACGTGGCGAACCTCATCGCCGCGGAGCGGCGCGATGCCTGGGTGGATGCTCACCAGGCTGAGATCGAGAGGTGGTCCCAGCTGGACAGAGACCTCAGTCGCCACGAGTACCGGCTCGGCCAGGCCGCGGCCTACAGCCAACCGGAGCACACGGCCGTGCTCGGCCCTCTTCCCGAGCGCATCAGCGGAGTTGAACGGTGGCAGTCAGCTGCCGGCGCCATCGAGGCCTACCGGTCCCGCTGGAACATCACCACCGTCGACGCGCTCGGCCCTGAACCCCTCGATCCCGAGCAGGGTGCCCACTGGAGGAGAGCTGTCGATGCCATCGGGTCGGCAGGTTTCGCTGCGCCAGGTGGTCCGGGTAGCAGGCCCGATGAGGCATGGCTCTCATCATTGTGGGTTCGGGTCCACGCCCTCGATAGCGCACGCCCCGATTCGTCCCTCGACGCGTCATCAGTGTCAGAACCACCGCAATTCGCGAGGAGCCGCGACGTCGCTTCCGGACGACACCTCGGCGGCGACTTCGGGTTGTGATGCGGATGTCTCTCGGTTTCGCGATGGAAAACCGGATCGGTCCCGCTACGCGGTGCCGTTTGTCGCTGAGAAGACGGGTCAGCCGATGACGGCCTGGAATGGTTCGCGCAGATTCACACTTCCGACCGACTGCTGTCTCAAGCCGCCGCCACTTCGGGTGACGGAAGGCAGCTCAAGGAAGACGCGGATATGTGCGCGCGCTATCCGCCACTTTGCTACACCCCCTCACTATGGTCACCGCATGGGCCGACCGAAGATCTACGCCGAACCACGAGTCGCCACAGCTATTCGACTACCGACGTCCCTGCGTGACGAGCTTCTGGCGGCAGCAGCTGAGCGAGATGTGTCGGTAAATTACCTGGTCACGAGGGCTGTCACGGAATATCTCAGCTGTTTGCCGGCAATCAGCGCCGGCGATCCGTATCGACCACGAGCACGTCGGCAACGCTCACCTGAAAGGGCAAACTCATGACGACCGCGGCGGCCCCTGAACCCCGCAACGGCCGTGCTCGGCGTCCGACGGCGACCGCTCGTTTCGGATCATCTCGGCGGGAAAGCCATGATGCGAAGGGGTTCTACGAGCGATTCGTCGCCCCGGAGCTCTCGAAAGATACGACTGTTGTTCGACCCAAGAAGGTCGATGTCATCTACAGAAGTGATGCGCGCAACATGCGTAACGTCGAGTCGGACTCCGTCGCTTTGGTTGTGACCTCTCCTCCCTACTTCGCGGGTAAGGAGTATGAGG
>JBEKVF010000261.1:0-4464 GCA_049514295.1 Acidimicrobiales bacterium | reverse complement strand
GTCCCTGCCGGCAGCACCTGGCGGAGGTGGTCGATGGTCGCGCCGGTCGCAGTCGTCGAAGGACCGGTGGTCGGGACCACCTGGTCGAAGGTCCACCCGGCGTTGGTCGGCCCCGGGACAACGCTCGCCACTCCGGAAACGTGAGCGACGGTGGAAAGGGTGCGGGCCTGTTCGGCTTCGGGGACCACCACCTGGAGGGTGCCGGGAGCGCCCGGGCCGAAGGCACTGGTCACCTGGTAGTAGCCGACTCGGGCGTTGGCGCTGGCCGGCACGATGGTGATCGAGGGCATGTTGGTCCGCATCCCGATGATCGGCGCGGCGGCCAGGAGCAGCAGGACCAGAGCTACCGCACCCGCCGGGAACGGATGACGCCACAGGAAGTTGCCCCAGCGGTGCAGGATCCGGTCGAGCGAGCCCTCACCCTCGGGCCGAGGGCCTCGACGCAGCCGGATCGTGCCCTTGTTGATGTTGGTCCCGAGCTTGCCGAGCACGGCGGGCAGCAGCGTCAGGGTGGCAGCCAGCACGGCGACGACGGACAGCATGATCCCGAAGGCCATCGACCGGAAGGCCGGGCTCGGCACGATCATGATGGCAGCCAAGGATGCGAGCACCGTCAGCGCGCTGAACGCCACGGCCTTGCCGGCGGTGTCGACCGTCTCAGCCACGGACGCAACGATCGCCTCGCGGTCGCCCGGTTCGGCGCCCCGGCGTTTGAGGGCACTGCGGAAGCGCATGACCAAGAAGAGGGCGTAGTCGATGCCCAGAGCGAGGGCGAACATCAGCGCGAAGTTGAGCGCCCAAATGGAGACGGGCATGAACTTGGTGGTGATGACCAGGGCGCCGGCAGCCACCAGAAGGCCGGCCATGGTCAAGATCAGCGGCAGTCCGGCGGCAACCAGGCTCCCGAAGGCGATGACAAGGATGATGATCGTCACCGGCCACGACAGCATCTCGGAGCGCAACATGGCCGAGCGGTTGGCGGTGTTGAAGTCGGCCCATAGGGCGCTGTCCCCGGTCAGGGTCACGGTGACGCCGGACGAGGACAGAGCCGCCAGCTTCGGCTCCACCGAGTCGGCCGCCTGCACCATCTTGTTCGAGTTCGCAGCCGCTCCGGCGGTGACGATGGCGGTCCGGCCGTCGCGCGATACCGAGACCCCCGCTTGAGGCGGGACGACGGTGGATACCCGGGGATCGCTGCGGAGCACATGGGTCGTCTTGACCTCGATGGCCTGAGCCTGAGGGTCCGACACGATCGCGCCGTGATGGTCGACGATGACGACCTGCAGCGCAGTGGCCCCGAGGCCGGAGAAGTCCTTCTCGATGATGGCTCGGGCCGCCACGGACTGGCTGTTCGATGCCTGCCACCCCGCACCGGCGAGCGCGTTCTCGACATGGACGGCGAAGATCCCGAAGACGGCGACGACCAGGAGCCATGCGATCAGGATCCGGCGGAAGTGGGTAGCGGCCCAGGCGCCAAGTCGGGCGAACGGGCCGGGACGGTTCCCGTGGACTGCGTCGTCGTCTCCTCGAACGCTGTCCCGGATACCGGCCGGCAGGTCCGCCACTTCGGTCTCTGCCGACACATGCGGTGAGTCGAGACCGGTTCCTCGGGTCGCTGTCATGGGACGCATCCTTTGATCAGACCGGCACCCGCACCCCGAAAGAGGAGCGTATGCACGGATACCTAGGGGGGTATCAAGAACCATAACACGATACCCCCCTAGGTATCAAGCCCACCCAGATGTTCGACCACCGTTCCAGCCGCCACCACCTTGGCCACCGTCGATGTCGCACGAGGTAATCGTGGTCTCTCCGAACGCCGACTGGAATGGACACACCCGAAGGCCAGCCCCGGGTGGGAGACCTGGGGTGAAGGTCGGGTTGTCGTCGACCGGGTTCTTCGGCGGCGGCGGCGGGTTCATCATCGTCCGCGCCCCCGTGCTGGCCTTGGGCTTCGAGATGCCAATCGCCGTCGGCACGTCGCTCCTGTCATCGCCGTCAACTGCGGCGTTTCGCTGACCTCGAGCCTGGCGACCACCGGTGTCGACTGGCGCGTCGCACTGCCGTTCACCGCCGCCGGGCTGGTGGGCGCGGTCGCCGGCAACCACCTGGCGAGCCGAGCGCGCGCACCGACCCTGCTGCGCTGGTTCGCCGTGCTGCTCGTTGCCGTCGCCACCTACACGCTCGTCCGCTCAGCCTCATCGCTCTGAGCCACGTCGGCTTGAGGGGAGACCGCTGCCGTGAAACCGGTCGCCTATCTTGGGACTTGTCGCTTGCGTGGGATACCGGGAAAACCCGCAGGATCGCACCACTCTGCACATCGTCACGTACCCCGCCCAAGAGACCAAGGAAGCTCCACCGTGGCATGCGAGGACCCGCTTCTCCTACTGAACTCCGGCTGGAGCCTTCGAAACCACGACGCTTCACCAAGCCAGCCAGTGCCCCTGAATCGATAGGCGATTACGCTGCGCGACGTGGGTTTCTACCGTGAGCAGGTCCTGCCCCGCCTGGTCGACCGAGCCTGCGGCACCAGCGGCTTGCGTCGCTGGCGAGCCACGGTGACCGAGGGTCTGGCGGGACGGGTCGTCGAGATCGGCTTCGGCTCCGGCTTGAACGTCGACTTCTACCCACCGAATGTCGAACTGGTCTTGGCCGTCGAGCCTGCGGCTGTTGCCCGGAAGCTGGCCGACCAACGGGTCAGGCAGTCCGGGGTGGCGGTCGAGCACATCGGTCTCGACGGGCAGTCCATCCCCCTCGACGACGACAGCTGCGACAGCGCGCTGTCAACCTTCACCTTGTGCACCATCCCCGACGCTCCCCAGGCACTGGCCGAGCTGCGCCGGGTGATGCGCCCAGGCGCCCGGTTTCACTTCCTCGAGCACGGCCTCGCTCCGGATCCGGGTATCGCCGCGTGGCAACGGCGACTTGAGCCATGGCAACGGCGGCTCGCCGACGGCTGTCATCTCACGCGCGAACCGGTGGTGCTGGTACGCGAGTCGGGTTTCACGATCGAGCATGTCGAGGAGCGTTACGCCAAAGGACCGAAGCCCTGGAGCTGGTTCAGCGCCGGGATCGCCACCAATCCCCGGTAGGGGGTCGGTGGTTTCCGCCCGGCATCAGGCCGACACGGCAGCCTGTTCGGCGATCTTGCGATGGACGTCGTCCATGTCCAGCGCGCCCACCCAACCTCATGACCTGCCAGGACAGAAGAATGCAGAAGCCGCCACGTTCTGACCGCTGGATTCGCCTACCTAGAACGTCGAGCGCGCCACCGGGATCTCGCCCGGCCCGATCTCGCCGTGGAAGACCCGCCAGCGAGGTCGGGTGCCACACGGACGAGCTCGTCGATCACCCGGTGCGCTGAAGGATTGACCATGGCAACGTCGCCGATGGTGACCGTCGGAACCGTTTCGTTCCCATTAGCGATTTCCCGGACCGCGGCTGCGCCGCTGGGGTCCTCCCAGATGTTGACCTCGCGTACCGAGATCCCGGATCGCCGGAGCTTGAAGCGGAGTAGGAAGCAATAGGGACAACCCGGCCGCCAGTAGACCGTGACGGGACTGTCCGTGGCACTCATGGCGATGGGACTCGGCTCATCGCTCGATCCTTCCACGCGCCACCCCGTTGACTTGAGCCCGCAGCCACTCCGGGGAGGAGTGCGGGCCGGCCGGGTTACGGATCTACCGAAACCGCCCTATGTCGCGGCGAATGCCGGGGGTCCTCCGATCAGAATCGGCCCGGCCAATTCTGTTGGACAGGAGTGGGGGAGGCCATCAAGCTCCCTCTAGACGTACCAACGGGGCCCGAACCCAAAACCCGCAGCCAGGAGTCACTCAAAATGCCTGGTCATCGACCAGAGGGCGTAGATCTCCTCCCCGGTTGATTGGTTCGAGAGTCGTCCGCTCACCTCCACCTCACCGGACTCAAACCCCCGGCGTCCCAACGTGCGCGACCATCGTCAGTCAGTCGAGGTTGAGTTCTGTTCTAGTGCTTCAGATGGGTTTGAACAGCTCCTGTTAGGGCTGCAAATCGAATACCAGATGGGCCTTCTGTTCGCCATGGCAGGCCGTGCGCCCGAGATCATCGAATCCAGCGACGGCGTGCACATCTGCGTGCACGACCTGGGCGGACCGAACGGCGGTACACCCGCTCCGCTGCTTTTCTCGCACGCCACCGCCTTTCACCGGCCATTCGGGCTGTCCAAGCCGTCTTGTCGGTTCGACTCAGTCCTCCCGATCTGGGTGTTTCGTCCAGCCCATTCGTCTCGGTCTTCCCAGTGACCGTCCGTTGATTGCCGATTCGGATTGCCAAAGGTGACCACCGGCTTCTCGTCCGTGCAAGCCACCCAGACAGAGCCCGCGAACCCCTGGCAAGACAATCGGGGACCGCAGCCGATCCAGGGCTTGTGCTCGCAAAAGTTGGATACGCCCCGAGCGAACATCGGGGCTACCCATCGAAGAGTTG
>JBEKVF010000260.1:0-4466 GCA_049514295.1 Acidimicrobiales bacterium | reverse complement strand
CGCCGCCCGGTGGGTCGGCGAGAAAGGGCTCGGGCTAGGCGGGGCTGCAGGTGGCCGGATTGAACGACGGCGGCGGTGCCGTGGTCGGGGTGGTGGTGGTGCCCGCCGCAGGGGTGGCCGGGCTGGCCGCGGCAGCCGTCGTGGGCGTGATGGTGGGCGGCGGGTTGGGGTTGCCGGCCGCGTCGGGGGGCGGGTTGGTCGGCGTCACCAGGCTGGAGCCGAAGATGCTGACCAGCATCTGCTGGGCCGCCGGCTGGTCCACCGTCAACACGTCGCCCAGGTTGCCGAACCCGTTGGCCGCGACCGTGGGCAGGGTCAGCCCCCCCAGGTTGGCCGGGTCGAACGAGTGGTAGGTGAGGGCGAGCCCGATCAGTTGGTTGAAGCCGAAGCCGTCGTCGATCTGGATGCCCTCGTGGATGGAGCCGATGAACGAGTTGACGGTGAGCGGGTTCACCTTCGACTTGGCCGCGCTCATCAGGGTCTTGATGAAGACGTCCTGGCGCTGGATCCGCCCGAAGTCGCTCGTCCCGTCGTACTGCCAGTAGCCGTTGGCGTAGTACTCGTAGTGACGCGCCCGTGCCACGGCCAACGCCTGAGGGCCCATGAGCAGCTGGCAGCCGGGCGTCGTGATGTCGAGGCCCGAGTACGCGTCCTTGGCCGGGTAGGGGAAGTCGAGGTAGATGCCGCCCAGTGCGTTGACGGCGTCCTGGAAGCCCGAGAAGTCCACCTGGACGACGTGGTTGATCGGGATGCCGAAGTTGGCCGTGATCGTCTTCACCAGCTGGTTGGCGCCCGAGTTGTAGGAGGAGTTGATCCGGTTGTAGGTGCCGTACTGGGAGGAGTCGGGCGGGAGCATGGAGACGACGGTGTCGCGCGGGATGGAGACGATCTGGATCTGCTTGGTCGACGGCGTCACCCGCCACAGCTGCACCACGTCGCTGCGCTGGCCGGTGACGACCGACGCCGAGCCGAACGCCTGCGCCGCCTGGCTCGACTCGCCGACGCGGCTGTCCGAGCCGATGACCAGGAGGGTGAACGGCCCCCCGCTCTGCGCGGCCACCTCGGCGCTGATGTGGATCTTGCTGATCTGGTTGTAGCGGTACCACAGGTAGGCGTACCCGCCGCCGACGGCGGCCACCAGGATCACGATCACCGCCAGTAGCGCCACCACCGTCTTCTTGCCGACGCTCCACTTCGGCTTCCCGCTGCGCCGCACCCCGCGGCGCTTGGCGCTCGTGGCGTCGATGCGGGCGCCCAGGGCCTGCAACCCGGACTCGTTGGCCACGGTCCCAGCGTCCGACCCACTACGCATCTGGCGTCCGAGCGCGGCCAGTCCCTCCTGGTTCGCGGGCTTGCCGCGCTGTCTTCGGGAGGAGCGATCCGACCCGTCGCCCGTTGGACGACCGTTCGCCATGGCGAGTTACGGTACCAAGCGGGGTCGCGAAATTGGCGGCAGGTAGGGCGATGGCAGGGCGGCGCGTGGGCGCCTGCGGTCAGCGAGCGTCCTGGTAGCCGGCGTATCCGGTCCGCTCGAGCTGCAACGCCAGGTCTGCATCGCCCGTCGCAACGATGCGCCCTCCCACCATGACGTGCACCAGGTCGGCCTCGAGCTGCACCAGGAACCGGTTGAAGTGCGTGATGGCGAGGATGCCCACGCCCCACTCGGTCGTGGCGCGCTGGAGCATGCGCGCCACCTCGCCGAGCGCGTCGACGTCGAGGCCCGAGTCCACCTCGTCGAGGACGCAGATGGCGGGGCGGAGCACGCCGAGTTGCACCATCTCGGTTCGCTTCATCTCGCCGCCCGAAAGGTCGACGTTGAGCGGCCGGCGCAGGAGCCTCTGGTCGAGGCCGACTTCCTTCGCCTCGTCGATCATGCGCTCGGCCAGCGCGCCGGTCGGGGGCACGCCGTCCCCCACCGTCGCCGCGGCCAGCAGCGAGTGGAGGCTCACGCCGGGCACCTCCACCGGGTGCTGCAGCGCGAGGAAGAGACCGGCGCGCGCCCGCTGCCACGCCGGCAGCCCGGTGAGCTCCTGCCCGTCCATGGTGATCGAACCCTCGGTCACCTCGGTGCCGGGCCGGCCCATGAGCGCGTGGGCGAGCGTGCTCTTGCCCGAGCCGTTCGGGCCCATGATCACGTGCACCTCGCCGCTGCGCACCGTGAGGTCGATGCCGTGCAGCACCTCCCGCCCGCCGGCGGAGGCGTGCAGGTCCCGGACCTCGAAGACGTGCGCGGCGGTCATGATCCTGACTCGGGGGACCGCAGGTGCATCCCGAGTGGTACTGGCGCGGGCATGGAGGGGGGATGTCTCCTGAAACTATAAACCGATATGTTGAGAGGCTGCCGGGACATCGCTCGTGCCGACGTTGCTCTCGTCCGTCCGGTCGCCGACGACGTCACGGCAGCACCACCGAGACCGTGCCGTCGTCGACCTCGACGCCGTAGACCTCGACGGGCTGGGTCGCCGGCAGCGAGCAGGGCTCACCGGTCACCAGGTCGAAGGTGCTGCCGTGCCGGGGGCACTCGATTTGGCACTCGTCGGCCCACACCTCGCCCTCGGACAGCGAGTAGTCCTCGTGGCTGCACTCGTCGTCGACGGCGAAGAACGCGTCGCCGATCCTCACCAGCGCGATCCGGTGCCCGTCCACGTCGAACCGCCTGGCCTCACCGGACGCCAGCTCGTCGGTGGTGCAGAGCGCCACCGTCTCAGACACCGGCGGCCACCCGCCGGTGTCTGAGAGCGACGTCGAGACGGTCGTGCACCTCTCGCTCGAGGAGCGGGGTCACCTCGGGGATGGGCCCCCGGTCGATGATGGCGTCGAAGAAGCCCCGCACGATGAGGCCCTCGGCCACCTCGGGCGCCACGCCCCGCGACTCGATGTAGTAGAGCTGGTCCTCGTCGATCGGGCCGACCGTCGATGCGTGGGAGCACTTCACGTCGTTCTCGAGGATGTCGAGGTTGGGCACCGAGTCGGCGTGCGCGCCCTCGTCGAGGACGAGGTTGTGGTTGGTCTGGCGGGCATCGCTGCGGACCGCGCCGCGGTGCACCCGTATGAGCCCGCTGTAGACCGACCGCGACCGGTCGGCGACGGCCCCCTGGCACAGCAGCTCGCTGGTGGTCCGCGGGGCCGCGTGGTCCTGGAGCGTCCGGATGTCGTGCACCTGGGACCCGTCGCCGAGGTAAGCCGACAGGATCTCGCTGCGGGCGTCCTTGCCCTCCACCGAGACGTCGGCCCGCACCCGGTCGTAGGAACCCCCGAGGCCGACCGTGAAGGTGCGCACCGACGACCCGGCCTCACCGCGCGCGGCCAGGCGGGCGATTGACCACGCCGCGTCGCCGAGGATCTGCAGCGACACGTACGAGAGCGACGCGCCCCCGGCCGCCGACAGCTCCGTGACCGGCACGACCAGCGAGCGGCCCGGCCCCGGCGCGCCGGCGAAGACCTCGACGACCGCCACCGTGGCGCCCTCTCCGGCGCGCACGCTGAAGCGGGGGAAGGTGGCGGCGCCCGGGTCGCACCAGTGCACGAGGAGCACGGGCCCGTCCACCGTCACGCCGGCCGGCACGTCGACGAACACGGGGTCCGGAGCGAACGCGTCGTTCAGGCGCACCAGTGCGTCACCGCCGCGCTGCACCGACCCCAGCATGTCGGGCGACCCCGCCACGTCCTCGGCCCGCCCGAAGGAGAGGCCGGCGGCAGTGGGGCCGGCGGCCACGAAGGTGCCGGCGCGCCCATTGTGCACGAGGACGCTGCCCGCCACGGAGCCCAGCGCCGCCTCGACGGCCGCCTGCAGCTCCTCGCCTGCCGGCGCCAGCCCGTCGGAGAGCTCCGGCGCGAACTCGTCGAGGGCGAGGCGGTCGATCGGCGAGTAGCGCCAGACCTCTTCGCTGTCTGAGGGCAGCGGGGTCGACGCGAAGGCCTCGTAGCCGGCGGCCCGCCGCTCACGGAGCCAGCCTGGTCCCGTCAAACTCGCGGATGCCTCGGCGCTGAACGTGTGCAGGGTCGAACCTCTTTCGGAATGCGAATGCGGCCCGTGCACTCTAGTGGCCCCCACCTGGATCCTCATCAGGGCGGTTAGCGTGGCTGGCATGGAAGAGACCGCACGTTTTGAGTCGCCGGTGCTCACGATTGAGCAGAACGAGGAGGTGGCCACCCTCTGGCTGGACCGCCCCGAGGCACGCAACGCCATGGGCGTGGACCTGTGGCGGGACCTGCCCCGGGCCATGGCCGTGCTGACCGACGACGCCACGGTGCGCGCCGTCGTCGTGGCCGCCCGGGGGCCCCACTTCTCCGTCGGCCTCGACCTCAAGGCGATGGGGGGCCTGCTGTCGGGCGGGGACGACACGTCGGGCGGAGCGGGCGGGAGCCCGTCGCCGGCCTCCATGGCGGCCCGGGCGCGGGGCGCCCGCAACGAGGTGCTCCGCCTGCAGGACGCCATCACGGCGGTGGCGCGCTGCACCAAGCCC
>JBEKVF010000259.1:0-4490 GCA_049514295.1 Acidimicrobiales bacterium | reverse complement strand
CGGTCAACGGGGAGACGACCGCCAACTGGGTCCAGTTCACCTATCCGTTCAACATGACCCGGTCGCCGGCGGCCACCGTGCCGGTCGCCATGAGCAGCGGCGGGCTCCCGATCGGCCTCCAGCTCGTGGGGCCCCAGCACGGCGACCTCGTCGTGCTGCGCACCGCCGCGGCCCTCGAGGCCACCCTCGACCTCGATACGCTCGCTCCCCTGCCCGCCTGATCCACGTGACCTGAGCCGCTAAGCCGCAACGAAAGGAACCGATCCCGATGTCGATCGCCACACCCGCCAATCCGACCGACGCCGTCCGCCTCGTCGGCGAAGAGGACGCCCCGTGGGCCGACACCGGGATGGGCGTGCTGCTCAAGGTGGTGCGCTTCGACTCCCAGCACGGCACGTGGGTCATCCTCAACCGCTTCCACCCGGGTGTGCAGCTGCAGACTCACCGCCACACCGGGTCGGTGGACGCCTTCACGTCGGCGGGGCGGTGGCACTACCTCGAGTACGACTTCTACGTCACCACTGGCTCCTACCTCTACGAGCCGGCGAACTCGGTGCACACCCTGCACGTGCCCGAGGACAACGAGGTGGACACGGATGTGTGCTTCATCATCGAGGGCGCGCTGCTGAACCTGGCCGAGGACGGGTCCGTGGAGTCGGTCTCCGACGGGCCCGGAACACTCGAGGCGTACTACGCGCTGCTCGAGGCCCAGGGGGATCCACGCCCCAACGGCCTGATCGTCTGACCCGTGACGGCCGAGACCGCAGAGTCCGCCGATGCAGGCCGCCTCACCGACCCGTCGCTGTACTCGGGCGGCGACCCCTTCGAGCTCTATGCCGAGCTACGACGAACGGCGCCCGTGTGCTGGGTCGACCGGGAGGGCGGCGGCTTCTGGGCCGTCACCACGCACCCCGAGGTGTCGTCCATCGGGGCCGACCCGGTGGGGTTCTGCTCGTCGCGGGGGATCCTGATCGACGAGATCGGCACGACGTACGACGCCCCACCCACGATGATGCACACGGACCCGCCGCAGCACACCCGTTACCGGCGGCTGGTCCAGCCCGGCTTCAAGCCCTCCATGGTGCGCCTCATGGAGGCCGGGGTGAGGGCGAAGGCGACGGCGCTGATCGAGCCCATTGAGGCCGGGGTCGCGCTCGACATCGTTCCGTCGCTCTCCGTCCCGCTCCCGATGCAGGTCATCTGCGAGCTCATGGGGGTGGACGGGGCGCAGTGGCCCCGCTTCTTGGAATGGTCGGAGGCCGCGATCCCCGGGGCGAGCGAGCACTCGGAGGAGGAGCGCGCGCTCCTGCAGATGGAGATGTGGCAGTACCTCATCGGGGTGGCCGAGGCGCGGCGGCTGGCGCCGGCGGATGACCTGGTGTCAGTGCTGGCCACGGTGGGGGCCGTGGGGGCCGTGGGCGACGCCGGCGCTGCGCCGCTGGACGCAGATCGGCTGAGCGAGGCGGAGCTGGCGATGTTCCTCATCCAGCTGCTCATCGCCGGGAACGAGACGACCAGGAACCTCATCTCGGCCGGGCTGGTCGCGCTGGCGGACCACTCGGAGCAATGGGCGGCACTGCGGGCCGACCGGGAGCTGATCCCGGGCGCCGTCGAGGAGCTGCTCCGCTGGACGACGCCGGTGATCTCGTTCATGCGCACCGCGACCGCGCCCACCACCATCCGGGGCCAACGCATCAGGGAGGGCGATCCCTTGCTTCTCGTCTATGCCTCGTCCAACCGCGACGAGGACGTCTTCGGTGCCGACGCCGGTGAGCTCAGCATCGACCGGCATCCCAACCCGCACGTGAGCTTCGGATTCGGGCCCCACTTCTGCCTCGGGGCCGCGCTGGCGCGCCTGGAAGCGCGGATCGTGCTGAACGAGCTGCTCGACCGCTTCGGCACGCTGACTCCGGCCGGGCCAGTCGAGCGGAGCCCGAGCCCCGTCATCGCCGGGGTCCGGCACGCCCCGCTGGTCTTCGCATAGGGGTCTATCCGGCACCGATCCCGGCCGGAAACGGTCCCCGAGCCTCAGGCGCTCGCCAACACGAGCTCGCCCGGGCACGCCTCGGGCTCCGCGGCCAGCTCGACCTCGGCGGCACCCCGGCCCGGCAGGAGCCTGCAGGCAGCAAGGGCGCCCAGCACGGCGACCCCTGCGCCGGCGAGGCAGGCCACGCGCAAGCCGCTGTGGAACGCCGTGAAGGCGATCGACTGCAGGGCGGGCTGGACCGCGTGCGGGGCGTGGGCCACGACGGCCAGGGCGGCCGCCATGGACTGGTGGGCCTCGGCCTTGGGCCCGGCGGGGATGGGCAGCGACCGGAAGGCGCTGGTGATGCGGGGCGCGTAGGACGACGCGAAGATGGAGCCGAACACGGCCACCCCGAGCGTGCCACCGAGCTCCCGGGTGGTGTTGTTCACCCCGGCCGCCGCGCCACGCTGGTCGTCGGCCACCGACCCCATGACCGCTTCGGCCGTCGGGGCGGTGATCGACGACAGGCCGAGCGCCAGCAACACCATGGCCAGCATGATCGGGCCGAAGTACGCCGTGTCGGCCGACGAGTTGAGCGCGGCCACCACGAGACCGCCCGCCATCAGCAGCAGGCCGACCGTCACGACGAGGCGCGTGCCGACCTTGAGCGCGACGACCGCCGCGATCGGTGTGGCGATGGCGGCGACGATCGCGAACGGGAGCGTGTGCACGCCGGCCGAGAGCGTCGAGTACCCCTTGACGAACTGGAAGTACTGGGTGATGAGGAAGATGAAGCCGAAGAGGCAGAAGAACGCCACCGAGATGGAGAGCGCACCGCCGCTGAACCGTGGGATCTTGAAGACCCGCACGTCGAGGAGCGGGCCCTCGGTGCGCAGCTCGAGGAGCGTGAAGACGGAGAGCAGGACGGCCGCGGCCGCGAAGCACGCCAGCGTGCCCGCCGAAGCCCAGCCCCACTGCGGCCCCTCGATGATGGCCAGCACCAGCGCGGTGACGCCCGCGGTCGACATCAGCACGCCCCGGATGTCGAAGGGGTGCTCGTTGACCTTGGGGAGGCGGGGGATCAGGACCCCGCCGGCAATGAGGGTCACGATGACGATCGGCACGTTGACGAGGAAGATGGACCCGTACCAGAAGTGCTCGAGGAGCGCCCCGCCGGTGATCGGCCCGAAGGCCACCGCGATGCCGGACGTGGCCCCCCAGATGCCGAGGGCCTTCTGCCGCTCCGAGGGGTCCGGGAAGACGCTCGTGAGGATGGCCAGGCTGGCCGGGAACACGAACGCGGCGGCCACGCCCATCAGCGCCCGGGTGGTGATGAGGCCTCCCGTCGTGTGCGACCAGGCGGCGGCGGCGGAGAAGCCCCCGAAGAACACGAGGCCCGCCTGCATCGTGCCCTTGCGCCCGAGACGGTCCCCGATGCCGCCACCGGCGAGGAGCAGCCCGGCGAACGCCAGGCTGTAGGCGTCGACGATCCACTGCAGCGAGGTGATGGACGCCCCCAGGCTGCGGTTAAGGGTCGGGAGGGCCACGTTGACGATGGTGTTGTCGACCACCACCAGAAAGACCGAGAGGCACAGGACGGCGAGCACTATCCAGCGGCGGTCCTTGGATGGAGAGGCGGCGGAGTCGGTGCCACCGGTGGCCGTCGGCGTGACGTCAGCGAGTTCGATCGAGGGTCCAGGCACGGCGTATGGCTCCTTCTGGATTGGGGGATCGCAAGACATCCTGGTTGTAGAACACTGTGCTATAGTTATAGCACGATGTTCTTCAGTACGCTACAGATATGACGGAAAACCGCCGGACCAGGACTCCCAGTGCCGGGATGGAGGCGGCGCTCCTGGCCTCGGCCACCGACATCCTGGAAACGGAGGGCCCCGACGGCCTCTCGGTGCGCCGGATCGCCGCGGCCGCCCACGTCGCCCCGATGGGCGTCTACAACCACTTCGAGTCCAAGTTCGGGATCGTCGAGGCGCTCTTCATCCAGGGCTTCGAGCGGCTGGGTGAGGCCATGGCCACCATCGCCGACATCCAGGATCCCTACGAGGCGCTCCGGGAGGCCGGGCGCCGCTACCGCGCCCTCGCCCTGGCCCATCCGATGGTGTACCAGGTGATGTTCCTGCGGGCTGTCCCCGGGTTCGAGCCGGGCACCGACGCTCTCGAGATCGCCGCCCGGGCCTTCGACAGCTTGGTCGCCGCCGTGCAGCGGGCGATGGCCGCCGGCGTCATCGCCGACTCCTCCCCTGCCGAGACCGCCCAGCTGATCTGGGCCTCCATCCACGGCTGGGTCTCCCTCGAACTGCTCGGCATCGGCTTCGTCGAGGACCAAGCCGCCGGGTACGACCGGGTTTGCACTTCTCTCCTGCGGGGCCTCCGCCCGTAGTCTCCGCCGCCCCGTACAGGCAGACAGCGGCTCAACTCAGCGGACGTGGCCTCTACGGGCGGACCCGCCACCGCGTGGCGATCGTCGCCCAGTCGGTCGTCGCCAAGATCACCTGCGCAGGTTAGG
>JBEKVF010000258.1:0-4495 GCA_049514295.1 Acidimicrobiales bacterium | reverse complement strand
TCTACAACCGGGGGGACGACATCGACAAGGCGCTGCGGGGCGTGATCGACGAGGCGATCCGGAAGAAGGCCAAGTTGGTCGAGATCATCCCGGGCAAGGGGAGCGGGCAGCTGAAGAAGCGGGTCCTGCGGTTCCTCGATCGCAAGGACATCAAGCCGCTCTACCACCGGGTGGAGAAGGACTCGCACAACTTCGGCCGCGTCTTCGTCCACTTCCGGGCGAAGGAGGCGGAACTGCCTTCGCCGCCCTCCCTGGAGGGATCGGTGTGGATGGGACCGCAGGCAGCTGACACAATGGCCCATGCAGCGTGAGACCGGGTTCCGTCGCCTGGTCAACTTCAGCGATGCCGTGGTGGCCATCGCGATCACGCTCCTGATTCTTCCTCTCGTCGATTCCGCGAGCTCCATCGGCACCACTTCGCTGGGCACGTTCTTCCAGAACAACCAGACGAAGCTGCTGGCGTTCGCCCTGAGCTTTGCGGTCATCGGCAGCTTCTGGTGGGGGCAGCATCAGATGTTCGAGCGGGTGCGTGGGTACAACCAGGTCCTGGTCTGGGGAATGTTCCTGTGGCTCCTGAGCATCGTGTTCCTCCCGTTCCCCACGGAGCTGATCGGTTCCGTCACGAAGGGAACCGTCGCGGTGCATGGGATCTACATCGGCACGATGCTGGTCGCCGCAATCGGGGCGCTGATGCAGCAGTGGGCCATCGTGAGATGGCCCGAGCTCCGGGACGAGGCACACGACGACGTGGCGACGATCGACGCGGCCCTGATCCTGGTGGTGCTGATGGGCCTCGCACTCGTGGCGACGATCGTGTTCCCTGCGGTCGGGCTGTGGCCGCTCCTGGTGCTCCTGCTCTCGAGGCCACTCGAGCGGTTGACGGAGAGACGGAGGAGTGCCCGGCCGGCGGCTTCGTAGACGTGGGCCGAGCGATTGTCATCGCCCAGGAACAGGCGTCGGGTCCCTGCAACACGGATGTAGGGACGGAAAATGAGCAATGTGCAGTTGATGCGCGATCTGTATGGCGCATTCGGCCGAGGTGAGATTCCGACGGTTCTCGGTGGGATGGACCCCGCTATCGAGTGGCGCGAGGCGGAGGGGAATCCGTACCAGCCAAGTGGGGAGGCATGGCGGGGGCCCGATGCCATTCTGGAGAACCCGTTCGTGAAGATCGGCGCCGACTGGGATGGCTTCACCGTTCAAACAAGGAGTTCTACGACGCAGGGGGAGACGGTCGTCATCGAAGGGCGCTACACCGGGATGCACAAGGCAACGGGTAAGCACCTGACGCGCAGATGTGCCACGTGTGGAAGATCCGTGATGGCAAGGTCACGGGCTTCCAGCAATTCGTCGACACAGCCCAGACGCAGGGCAGGACGTCATGGGCGCGACGTCCTAGCGAGCGGGCAACGCCGACTACTTCGGCGTCCGCCGCCTCCGCCCGCGTGGCCCGCGCCCCTCGAACTTCTCGCGCACCTGGGCACGGCGGCCCTGAATGTCGCGGTAGGTGAGGCTCTCGGTCGACTCGTCCAGCCCGAAGCCCGCCTTGAACCCCGCCATGTCCGGCGTCCAGTCCTCCTGGTGCTCGAGCCCGAGCTGGGACATGATCCGCTCGCCGTGCTTGGCGGCGAACATCAGCGCGATCGCCTCGACCTCGGCGAACAGGTCGAGGTCCGGGGCCAGGGTGGCGATGGCGCCGTCGAGGAACATCAGGTTCTTCACGAAGAGCATGAGCTCCTTGGGCAGGCGGGCCCCGAGCCCGAGCAGCGTCTTGATGGAGCGCTGCATCTCGGCCACGAGCTCGTCGGGCGTCAGCGTGGTCGGGTCCACCGGAGGTTGATCCAGCCCGAGCAGGTCGATCACGTGCTGCACGTCGACGTCGTCGGGGAAGGCCCCCAGGTCGCGCAGCGCGGCCACCTGGGAGGGAATGTGCCCGTTCGAGGCACCGACGAGCAGCGAGAGCAGCGCGAGGCGCTTGGGCTCGGTGAGCCGGCCCGTGATGCCGAAGTCCAGCAGGGCCGTCTTCCCCGACGGCAGGACGAAGAGGTTCCCGGCGTGCAGGTCGCCATGGAAGACGCCGTACATCATGCAGCCCTCGAGGAAGCCGATCATCCCGGCGCGCACGACGGCCTCGGTGTCGATGCCCGCGGCCCGCATGCCCTCGACGTCGCCGAAGTTGAAGCCGTCGAGGCGCTCCATGACCAGCATCCGGCGCGTCACCAGCGTCGGGTGGGGCCGGGGCACGACGAAGTCGCGCTGCTCCAGCGCGGCGAAGGTCATCGCGATGTCGAGCATGTTCTCGGCCTCCAGCCGGAAGTCGAGCTCCTCCACGATCGTCTCGGCGAACAGCTCGACGAGCGCCGGCGGGTTGGCCAGCGCGGCGACCGGAATACGGCCCACCAGGTGCGGCGCCAGCCAGGCCATCACGGCGAGGTCCTGGTGCACCCGGTCCGCCACCGAGGGCCGCTGGACCTTGACGACCACGGGCGTCCCGTCCCGCAGCGTCGCCGGGTGCACCTGCGCGATGGAGGCCGCCGCCAGCGGCACGCGACCGACCGAGCCGAACACCGAGGAGATCGGCCCGCCCAGCTCCTCGGTGAGCACGCGCTCGACGACATGCCACGGCTCGGCGGGGACCTGGTCGCGGCACCACTTGAACTCGGCCACCAGCTCGCCCGGGAAGATCCCGTCGCCCGAGGCGATGATCTGGCCCAGCTTGATGTAGGTGGGGCCGAGCTTCTCGGCCGCCACGCGCAGCCGGTGCGAGATCCCGGCGATCGACGCCTGCCCGCCGCGCCGGCGCTCCTTGAGGTACCACAGCCCCAGCGCGCCGCCGAGGTGCCGGATCGTGGTGCCCACGCGCCGGCCCGGCGGCAGCGTGCGGCGACGGGTCAAGCCGGGGAGCTCGGCATGGAGCCGGGTCCGGATCCCGGGCAGGCCCCTCCGCCAGGCGAGCGCATCGGGGTCGACGACCCAGGGGCCGTGGTCGGTGAAGACCCCGATGGCGGTATCGGGGGACGCGTCGGGCGCGTCACCGGAGACGGGGGATGTCACGACGGGGACGACGGCTTGACGAGCCCGGACTGGAATGCGAAGACGACCGCCTGCACCCGGTCACGCAGCCCGAGCTTGGCCAGCAGGCGCCCCACGTGCGACTTGACCGTCGCCTCGGAGACGTACAGGCGCTCGGCGATTTCCGCGTTGGACAGGCCGTCGGCCACAGCCAGGAGCACCTCGCGCTCGCGCTCGGTCAGTTGTGCCAGTGCGGCGTGCTCGGCGGCAACAGGGGAGGGCGAGCCGTCTGAGAGGTCGGGCAGCGTGTCGGCGTACTCCTCGAGCAGCCGCCGAGTGATGCGCGGCGACACGACGGCGTCGCCGCGGGCGACCGTCCGGATGGCCGAGACGAGCTCGGCCGGCGGCACGTCCTTGAGGAGGAACCCGCTGGCGCCGGCGCGCAGCGCGCTGAAGGCGTACTCGTCGAGGTCGAAGGTCGTCAGGATGAGGACGCGGGTCTCGTCGCGGGGCGTCGCCGCCGTGATTGCCCGCGTGGCCTGAATCCCGTCGAGGACGGGCATGCGCACGTCCATGAGCACGACGTCGGGCTTGTACAGCTCGACCAGGCGCACGGCGTCGGCGCCGTCGGCCGCCTCGCCGACGATCTCCAGGTCGTCCTCGGCCTCGAGGATCATGCGGAAGCCCTTGCGCAGCAGGGCCTGGTCGTCCGCCAGCACGATCCGGACCGTCATGCGGTCGTCGGCGCCTTGCAGTCCCGCAGCGTGGCCATGACCTCCCAGCCGCCTGCCGGTCGCGGCCCGGCCTCGAGCGTGCCGCCGAACGCGGCCGCCCGCTCCGCCATCCCGGCCACCCCGTGGCCGCCGCCGCCCGCCCGCCGGCCGTTCCCGCTGCCGCTGGGGTTGCCGTTGCCGTTGCCGTTGGCGGGCACGGGCACCGGCACGGCCGTGCGCCCGTCGTCGGTGACCCGCACCGAGATGTCGGGGTCGCTGAACTCCAGTCGCACCTGCACCGAGGCGGGCTCCTCGGCGTGCTTGAGGGCGTTCGTCAGGGCCTCCTGGACGATCCGGTAGACCGTCAGGCCGGCTGCACCGGACACCGGGAAGGGCCGGCCCGACTGCTCGACCGCCACGTCGAGGCCGGTGCCGCGGACGCGCTCGACCAGTGCATTCAGCTCGCCCAGCCCTGGCTGGGGAGCGAGGGACGGCCGCCCGCTCCCGTTCGCAGCGGCCGCGGCGGGCTCGTCCCGCAACACGCCGACCATGCGGCGCATGTCGGTCAGCGCCTGGCGCCCGGTGCTCGAGACCTCGTGCATCACGTCGGCGGCGCGCCCCGGGTCCGACACCTGCGCAGCAGCGGCGGCGTCGGCCAGCGTCACCATCACTTGGATGTTGTGCGAGACCACGTCGTGCATCTCCCGCGCGATGCGGGCCCGCTCGGCCGCCGCGGCGAGCGAGGCCTGCTGGTCGCGCTCGAGTTCCAG
>JBEKVF010000257.1:0-4538 GCA_049514295.1 Acidimicrobiales bacterium | reverse complement strand
CTGCGCATGTTGGAGACGACAAGATCCCGATGCTCCGATTCGAGCTTGCGCGCAATGTCGTGAGCGTGGTCTCGCAGAACGTCCCATGTCGTCTTCGGGCTGATGGACGCGTACAGCTGTAGGCCTTTGGAGCCACTCGTCTTGGCGAAGGCTTCCAGTCCGTCCTTGACGAGCTCATCGGTCACATACCCGGCGACCACGCAGCACTCGACGATGGATGTCCCCTCGCCGGGATCGAGGTCGAACACCATGAAGTCCGGCTTCGAGGGAAGCTTGCGATGACGTCCCACATGCCAGAGCGGCACATGGAACTCCACGGTCCCGAGGTTCGCGGCCCATGCCAGCGTCGCGATGTCGTGCACCATCACGTATGGGATGCTGTCGTGACCGTCGTTGGACGGAACCTTGACCGAGTGCACCCATGCCGGTGCGTGCGACGGGATGTGCTTCTCGAAGAAGGACTTCCCTGCAACCCCGTCGGGGAATCGCTTCATCGTCAAGGGCCGCTCGCTGATGTGCGGCAGCATCACGTCAGCGATCCGCATGTAGTAGTCGATGAGCTGACCCTTGGTGAAGCCGGACTCGGGGAACAGCACCTTCTCGAGATTGGAGACGGAGAGCTCTCGACCGCCGATGGTGGTCCGGGTCGACGACGTGGACGAGGCCATGGGTGCTTCCTACCCCGAACTCTCGACCACGACATCGTGTGGGACCTTCTCCGGGCGCAGGCCTCGCCAGGTCGGGTGGCGGAGGCGTCCGGCGGCGGTCCACTCGGCGAATTCGACCTCGCCGACGAGCTCGGGGAGCAGGAAATGCGCCTTGGCGGCGTCGGCGGCCGGCGGCGGGGGCACGAACGGGCTGGTGCGAGTTGAGAGGGCCCGCAGATCGTCGAGGAGAGCACGGCGTGCGCTGTCACTGAAACCTGTTCCCACCTTGCCGACGTAGCGGAGTCCGTCTTCGGCGGGAATCCCGAGGAGCAGTGCTCCCAGGCTGCCGTCGCGCTCGCCGCGTCCCTCGGTCCAGCCGCCGATGACGACCTCCTGTGTCTTGAATGACTTGATCTTGACCCAGTCGGGGTGACGTCGACCGGGCCGGTACGCCGAATCACGTCGTTTGGCTACGACACCTTCGAGGCCGTTCTCCACCGCGGCGGTCAGGATGTCCTGACCCGAGACATCACTGAACGAGTCCGTCGTGATGAAGGTCTCGCCGGACAAATGAAGTGATTCGAGCATGGCCCGACGTTCGTCATACGTTGCGGAGAGTAGCGACTGCCCGTGTAGATAGAGGATGTCGAATGCCACGAAGGTGACGGGATCCGACGCCGCCCGTCGGCGTGCCTCACGCTGATTCGCGACGTGCATGCGGTGCTGCAGTCTGGCGAAGCTGGGGCGGCCGTCCTGACCGAGGGCGACGATCTCGCCGTCGAGTACGCAGGTGGTGAGCCCGAGAAACTTCCCAATGTCGGCCAGCTCGGGGAATGCGCTGGAGACGTCGAGATCATTGCGGCTCTGTGCCCGTACCCTCCCTCCCTCAACGAAGAGGATGGCCCGGATCCCGTCCCACTTGATCTCAAAGGCCCATGGGGTGCTGTCGTCGGGCAGTGGGCCTGCCGTGGCGAGCATCGGCTTCATGGACGTGGGTATCGGATCGGTGCGCGTGGAGGGGCCGTGCCGATGGATCATCCAGTTGCGATCCTTGGTTTGGAACAGGACGAATCCGCCGGTGGCCTTCGACCCGTGGAGCACGAATTTGACTTCGGTGTCGGACCACTTCTCGACGTCGTAATGACCCTCGTCCCAGATGGTCATCTGGCCGCCGCCGTACTCGCCCTGCGGTATCTCCCCCTCGAACGAGGCGTACTCGAGGGGATGGTCCTCCGTGTGCACTGCGAGATGGTTCTGGTCCGGAGACTCGGGGAGGCCCTTGGGGAGAGCCCAGGAGACGAGGACATCGTCGCGCTCCAGCCGAAGGTCCCAGTGCAGGCTGCGGGCGTGGTGCTCCTGGATCACGAACCTCTGCCGGCCCGTGCGGGCTGCCGGACGACGGCCCATCGGCTCGGGAGTCCTCCGCGGATTCCGCTTGGTGCGGTAGCTGTCCAGCGCACCTGCTTTCTTCGCGGCCCCGGACCCTTGAGCTTTCGGTGTCACCGCTCCACACCGTACCCAGCGGGTCGCTGCGGGACTTCCCCCGGGGTGCCGCGCTCAGCCGGTAGCTCGCACGGCGCCGAGGTGGGTCCGGTCCGGAAGTGCCCCTACCCACGCCATGCCCCGGACCTACGATGCTGATCGTCATGAACCGCTGGTTCTCACCGAGAGCACTGCTGCTCCATCTCGAGTTCTGGCTGATCGTGGCCGCCTGCGGGGCCGCGACCTGGTGGCAGGCGAACAGGGCGCTCAGCGGCAACGGGCTCAGCTGGTTCTACACCTTCGAATGGCCGATCTTTGCCGGGATCGCCATCGCTGCGTGGTGGCACCTCATCCACGAGGACCCCGAGGAGCGCGAGGCGAGGAGGAGAGAGCGGGCTCAGAGGGATCCCGCCGAGCGCAAGGCTGAGTGGTAGGAAGCCGGCGCGGGCGGACTTTCCGGCTAGGCCCGACCGGAACTACAGAATCCCGGCTGGCTAGCCTGACCGCGTGGATTCGGGGGGGACAGTCGACGGTCGGGTGCGGGACAGCACTATGACGCTGTCCGGCGTTGCCGAGCGCCGTAAGAGCTCACCGGACCGGGTCTTCAAGTGGGTGGCGGCGCTCGCTGCCCTGTGCCTGGTCGGCTTCGTCGTCTTCGTGATCGTGCGGGGATCCTCTCGCCCGGCGAGCATCGGGTCCTCCGCCCTCGAGGCTCCACCACCGCCCGTCCTGAAGGCGGGTACCGTCGCCCCCGGGTTCTCCCTGCCCGATCTCCACGGTGGCAACCCGGTCTCGCTGTCGGCCTTCAGGGGAAGGCCTGTGATCGTCAATTTCTTTGCCTCCTGGTGCCCGGACTGCCGGGCCGAGCTCGGGGCGATCGCCACCATCGCCCGTCAGACCACCGGGCGTGTCGCGGTCATCGGGGTGGACTCCAACGAGACCTCCGACGCGACCGCCACCAGCCTGCTGGCGGCCGCCAGCGCCACGTATCCCGTGGCCGTGGACGCGCAGGCCAAGGTGGCGAGCCAGTACCTCGTACAGGCTCTCCCGGTCAGCTACTTCGTCGATGCCTCCGGCAAGGTCGTGGGAGCAGCACTCGGACCCCAGAGCGTCGCGTCCCTGCAGCGTTGGGTGGCGCGCCTCGGAGCTGGCGGATGAGCGGGCCGAGCGGGATCGACGCAGGACCCTCACCGTCCCCTGACGCAGTGCTCGACCAGAGCCCGAGCCCTGCGGACGCTCCGATCGACCGGGCAGCGGCGCTCGCCCAGGGCGCGCCCGGGATCCCCGTCAAGTTCGTCTACTGGGCCCTCGGCGTCGTCCTGGTTGTCAGCCTCGGTGGTCTTCTCGGTGAGCACCTGTTCTCGTCAGCCGGGTTGAACCCTGTCCCGACGACGACGCCCCCACCGGTGGCGACGACCGTGCCGCCGGTCAACGTCCCGACGCCGGACCGATCCGTCGGCTCGTCGCTGGCGTCGTTCATGGGTGTCAGCGCGCTGACCGCCAAA
This sequence comes from Acidimicrobiales bacterium, assembly GCA_049514295.1. Taxonomy (GTDB): domain Bacteria; phylum Actinomycetota; class Acidimicrobiia; order Acidimicrobiales; family RAAP-2; genus Bog-473. The sequence goes on along the minus strand of JBEKVF010000257.1, from coordinate 904 downwards.
GCAGCCCCCTCGTTCGCCCTGCCCGATCAGAACGGGCAGACGACCCCCGTGCCGGCGCAGCCTGCTCGCGTGGTCATCGTCACCTTCTTCAACTCACCCTGCAACGACATCTGTCCCGTCGTGGCGGCAGAGATGGAGCAGGCGGACGCTGATCTGGGCACGAAGGCAGCGGACGTCGAGTTCGTCACCGTCAACACCGACCCGTCTGCGCTGGCCCAGTCGGCCGAGGACCCCGTGCTGAGTGCAACCCGGCTCACCACGCTGCCAAACTGGCACATGGTCACGGGCCCTCTGGCCACACTCAACACGATCTGGAAGGCCTATGGCGTGTCCATCTCGGTGGACAAGAAGACAGGCCTCGAGGCCCACAACGACGTCATGGCCTTCATCGACAGCCAAGGAGACCTGCGCTATCGGGCAACTCCCTTCGCCGACGAGAGCACGACGGGGACGTTCAGCCTGCCCGCCTCGAGCATCGACCGCTGGGGTCAGGGGATCGCATCGTACGCCGAGCGGTTGATCAACCAGTGAGCGACCCGACCCCGTCGCCGGGCAAGGAACCGGTCTGGCAGCGCCACCGCGGTTTGCTCATCGGACTCGTGGTCTTGGTCGTCCTCCTGATCACCGTGCTCTCCGATCTGCCCGTGAGCACCTCGAGGGCAGACGACATCAGCGCGGAGCGGAGCGTGATGAGCGAGGTCAACACGGATCTCGCTCCGTGCGCGCTGGCGGTCCACCAGGCGATCGGCATCTGGAACCTCCAGGCCGCGCACACGCTCACGCCGGCCGACCGAGCGCCGACGCCGGGGCTTCTGGGTGACGACCAGTCGGCCTGCTCCTTCACGAGCGAGTACATCTACGACCTCTCGGACGTGCAGGTCCCGGGGACGCCGGCCGGCAAGGA
>JBEKVF010000256.1:0-4540 GCA_049514295.1 Acidimicrobiales bacterium | reverse complement strand
CGGAAGGCGCCGCCGCCGGCATCGGGGCGACCAAGGTCCTGGGCGACCTCTTCAAGTAGTCCGGATCCGGATCCGATCCGGATTCAGGAGGGGTTGATGGCGTCCGGGACCGTGAGCAGGACCGCCTTGCCGTAGCTGGTGAAGACGAGCGCGCTGACCTGGCCGGGCGTGTCGTCGACGATCTCGTACACGTAGGGGCGGCCCTTGGCGGGGCTACGGGGCGGGGTCGGGCTGGTTCCACTCGATCCAGCCGGATCCGGACCGGCCGTCGTCGGTCCGGCAGGTCACCATCGCCCGGGGGAACCGGCTCGTCTGGCCGTCGTCATTGCGTAAGAGCACGGGCCCGAAGGCGACGGGGGTCACATCGATACCGAGGTCGTGCCCGGGTGTGGCGGTGATCTCGATGTGGGCTGTGGACGGGAACCCGTGGTCGCCCACGTCCTCGGTGACCGAGAGCGCGGCGACGGGGTGGACCTCTCCGGGCGTCTGGATGTATCCGAAGAACACGGGTACGTCCGGGATCATCCGGATGTCGGCCAGGTGGACCCGCGTGCCGTCGTCGAGGCGCATGGAGCACCAGCACCATCCAAAGGCCCACCAGTCCCGCACGCCCCAGGAGTGGTCACGCTGCCCCTGCCCGTCGACGGCGAAGGGCTCGCCTTCGATCGTCACGGTGCCGGTGACGAGGCAGGGGATCTCGTAACGGGTCGTGAGGTCGTAGTGGTACGGGATGCCGTCGGTCGTCCAGGTCAGGTCGACGTCGAGGAGGCAGGGTTGCCAGCGGGTGTCGGTATAGGCGTCTTCGGGGCTGGCGAACTCCTTGCCCATGAGGTGCGAGGCGGCCAGGCGGAACTCCTCGAGCGGGCGGCGCAGGTCGATCTCGACGCGCGCGCCGTCTTCGCTCTCGCTGACGAGACCGTTCTCCGGGGGGACCGGCATTTCGTAATTGACCGATGAGATGCCGGGGTGGCCGGGGCGCACGATCCAGGTCGTCCACCAGGCGACCTTCCGGTTGGGGTAGAGACCGAGTCGGAGCCAGCCCCCGAGAGAGCCGTCGGCGTTGACGAAGTCGCAGTAGTACGACTCGTTCCACAGGTCCTCCGCGTCGGGGGTGTGCCGTGCCTCGTCGTCCGGCGGAACGACGTGGGCCGCCGTCACCGGGTCGATCCCGGATGCATGGCGGAGGCACCCGGAGGACCGGGCACCTCGACGATGGGATCGTCGCGGTCGTCGAACTCCGTGCGGAGGGCCTTCGACATCACGGCGTGCTGGAAGTACAGCGTGGTGATGTAGGTGAGCTCAAGGATCGCGACCTCGTCGAGGTGGCGCTGCAGCTCGCCGAAGAGCTCGTCGGGAACGCGGCCGTGGTCGTACACGAGGGCGTCGGTGTAGGCGAGGACGGCGCGCTCGGCGGCGTCGTAGGTGCCGTCGGGGGCGACGCTCCAGGCGGGGATGTGGGTGATCTTCTCCTCGGGCATCTCGAGCTCGCGCATCGACTTGGCGTGCTGGCTGAAGACGAACTGGCTGCCGGCGGCCCATCCAGCGCGGATCTGGCCGAGCTCGCGCAGTCGCGGGTCGAGGACGCGGGTGGGCGACTGGTAGAGGCCGAAGCCCTTGACGCAGTGATCGAGGATGTCGGGGCTGAGGGCGAACACCGTCCACCAGTCGCCCGTGGTGCCGTCCCACCGTCCCGGCTCGGCGACGGGGTCACGGCCCTCGAAGAGCCACTCGTACATGGTGGTGACGATGGGCGCGGTGGCCTCGTCCTTGGGGACCTGGCGGAGTCGGGGCATGGGGTGAAGTTGTCGGTGTCGGTGTGGGTGTCGGAGACTCAGACGCGGGTGGGCTCGCTCGGGAGCTCGGGCTCGGCGGCCATGTTGGCGTCGATGGCCCGGGCGGGGGTGTGGGAGACGTCCGCGAGGTTGAACTCGCGCATCCAGCAGGCGAACTCCAAGAGGATCCCGTCGGGGTCCTGGAAGTAGATGCTGCGGACGTAGACACCCGAGTGCATGGTGTCGCTGATGCCCCACTCGGAGTCGTCGTGATTGGCGATCTCGGTGCAGTCGATGCCGGCGGCGAGGAGGCGGTCGCGGTACTCCTCGATCTTCTCGGGCGGCACGTCGAAGGCGACGTGGTTCATGGAGCCGATGGCGCTCGTGAGGTCGCCCTGGTCCGGGCGCGCCGCGGGTGCGCTGATGCCGGGCACCCCGTCGGGCGCGTTGGGGAACCAGAAGAAGGCGAGGCAGTCCCCGCCGCCGCAGTCGAGAAAGAAGTGCTGTCCCATGCCGGCCGGCAGTTCGATCGTCTTCACGAGCGGCATGCCGAGCACGTTGGTGTAGAAGTCGACCGTCCGCTCCATGTCGCGGCACACGAGCGCGAGATGGTTGATGCCCCGCAGTTCGAAGCCGCCGGTGCTGCCTGTCATGAGCCTGCCCTCCCTCGGCGCCCACCCCAGTTGGGGGATCTCGCGATCCCGGTGGCCCCGTCCTCGTGGCCGGGGGTCGCGCCGAGCACAGGATAGGCCGCAATCCTGCCCTGACCCCGGCCCGTATGACTCTGCGGGCACGTCGAGGACAAGCCGACGACGAGCCCAGGTCGAAAGGACGGTCATCATGGCGACAGCGGGGTGGGTACGCAGGCAGCGTGATGGCCGCAATGCTCCGGGTGGCCGGGACGCGGAGGGGGCTCCGGCAGAGGGGGATCCACCTGTCGGTGGTCCGTCCGTTGCCGGGGCTCTCTCCGCCACTGCGCCGAGGCGCTCCTCCGGAGCCGCCCTCTCCCTCGCCTTCACCTCCTTCGCCGCTTGCGCCGCCCTCGCGCTTGCCCTGGCCTCTGCCGTTGCCCTTGCCGCCCCGGCCGGGACCGCAGGGGCGGCGCAACGCACACCCAGACGATCCACCTCTCCACCGCAAAGGTGCCCCACGTGGGGACGGTGCTCACGACGGGGGCCGGCCTGACGCTGTACCGGTTCACCGCCAACCCGGTGGGGATGTCGACGTGCTCCGGGTCCTGCGCCAATATCTGGCCACCGCTCCTCGCCGCCAAGGGTGACCACATCGCCGGTCCTCGCGGCGTCAAGGGACTCTCGCTCATCGACGTCGGCGGCGCGCACTGGCAGGTGGCGTTCCACGACGTCGCGCTGTACCGCTTCGAAGGGGACGCGAAGAAGGGCCAGGCCAAGGGGCAGGGCATCGCCCACGAATGGTTCGCGGTGCTGAAGAGCGGTATCCCGGCGGGGACGGCGGGCGGCAAGGCCGCAGCCGGCGCCGGGGCGACCTCCACCACCACGACGACCGCGCCCACCGGCTCGACGACGACGCAGGCCCCGCAATCGGTGACGAGCCCGCCCGCGCCCGCGCAGACACCGGTCACCCAGGCCCCGGCCCCGGCGCCTACCACGACCCCGACCACGGCGTCGCCACCGACGACCACGCCGACGACACAGCCCCCGACGACCACCACCACGATGGGCGGTGGGTACGGGTACTAGCGGCTACGGGTATTAGGCGGCTCTCAGACCGACGCGATGCCGACCATGGGGGCGTTGAGGGGATGGCCCCCCATGGAGCCGAGGAACGGCGCGTTGCCGTAGGTGAAGATGCCGCCGTCGGCGCCCTGCAGCCAGTATCCAGCGGCGTCGGTCGTGGCGGCCATCCCGACGACGGGCGCGTTCAAAGTGGTGCCGATCATGGAGCCGTAGGGCGCCGCGTTGCCGAAGTCGGCCACGTTGCCGTTCGCGCTGGCGAGCCAGTACCCGCCGGAGTCATGGGTCCCGGCCATGCCGGTGATGCGGTACCCGCCCGGGGCGAACACCGGCTGGCCCTCGAACGGCGCGTTGCCGTAGTTGAAGACCTGGCCGTTGGAGTCGACGAGCCAGTAGCCGCCCCCGAGGAAGCTCGGCGCGGCCGCCGTGACCGGATAGGCCAGGTTGTCGCCCCCGGCGGAGCCAAAGAACGGTGCGTCGCCGAAGGCGAAGACGCCGCCGTCGCTCGCGACGAGCCAGTAGCCGCCCCCGTCGAGGGTGGGGATCATGCCGACGATCGGTTTGTTGAGGATCATGCTCCCCGTCGAGCCGTGGAAGCCGGCGTCCCCGAAGGCGAAGACGCCGCCGTCGCTCGCGACCAGCCAGTACCCCCCGTGGTCGGGCGTCGGTGCCATCCCGACGACGGGCTTGTTCAGCTTCATGGACCCGGTCGAGCCGTAGAAGCCGGCGGAGCCGAAGGTGAAGACGCCGCCGTCGGCGGCGACCTGCCAGTATCCAGGCGGGGGCTGTGGCGGGACGGGGCAGGTCGGGCTGTCGGCGGGGGCGGCGCCGGGGTCGTAGGGCGAGAGTGAGGGTGTGGGCGGATTGCTGCCGTTCGAGGTGAAAGTCAGTTCGGCCAGGTACATGGGGCGGATGCCGCAGGAGAAGTAGCCGATCGTGTTCCCCTGCCAGGCGGAGAAGGCCATGACCAGCTGCCCCTTTGGTTGCTTCATGGAGTTGGGCAGATTGAAGACGTCGGGTCCACCGGGCCCGGACATGCCGGGCTCCGAGCCGAGC
>JBEKVF010000255.1:0-4547 GCA_049514295.1 Acidimicrobiales bacterium | reverse complement strand
GGGGGCCCGGGGAGGCTGAGGGGCAGGGCAGGCATGGCACAGATGGCGCACGACCTCGTGATCCGCGGCGGCCGGGTGGCCGACGGCCTGGGCGGCGAGCCGGTGGCGGCGGACGTGGCGGTCGACGGGGCGACGATCGGCGCCGTCGGGGTGGTGCCCGGACGAGGGAGCGAGGAGATCGACGCCGGCGGCTTGCTCGTCACGCCCGGCTTCGTCGACATCCACACCCACTACGACGGGCAGGCGACATGGGACTCGCGTGTCACCCCGAGCAGCTGGCACGGCGTCACGACGGCGGTGATGGGCAACTGCGGCGTGGGCTTCGCACCCGTGCGGCCCGACGCGCACGATCGGCTCATCTCCCTCATGGAGGGCGTCGAGGACATCCCCGGTGCCGTGCTCGAGGAGGGGATCGACTGGTCGTGGGAGAGCTTCGGCGAATACCTCGACGCGGTCGAGCGCCGGCACCACGACATCGACCTGTGTGCGCAGCTCCCCCACGGCGCGCTGCGGCTCTACGTCATGGGCGAGCGGGCCGCCCGCCTGGAGGACGCGACAGAAGAGGACACGGCGGCCATGCGCCGGCTGGCCACCGAGGCCCTGTCGGCGGGGGCCATCGGCTTCTCGACGTCGCGGACGTTGAACCACCGGACGGCGACGGGTGACCCGACGCCGTCACTGCGGGCGCGGGCCGACGAGCTGGAGGCGATCGCCCTCGGCGTGGCCGACGCCGGGCACGGCGTGGTGGAGCTGATCTCGGATTTCTGGCCCGACGCCGACGCCGAGTTCGCCATGATCCGGCAGCTGGTCGAGCGTACGGGGTGCCCGCTGTCGGTCTCGCTCGCCCAGAGCCACCAGCGGCCCGAGGCGTGGCGCGACCTGCTGGCGCAGATCGAACGGGCGGCGGCCGACGGGCTGCCGATCCGGGCCCAGGTGGCGCCCCGGCCGGTGGGGCTGCTGCTGGGGCTGCAGTCCTCGTTCCATCCCTTCTCGGGCCACCCGGCGTTCCGCGAGGTCGCCGGGCAGCCCCTCGAGGCGCAGGTGGCGGCGCTACGCGACCCGGCGTTCCGGGCCCGCCTGACCGACGGTGAGCGACCCGACGGGCCCGTTCGCCGCCTCGTCGACTACCGCCGGATGTACCCCCTCGGTGAGGTGCCCGACTACGAGCCCACGCCCGAGACGAGCGTGCAGCGGATGGCCGAGTCCCGCGGCGTCGACCCCGCCGAGCTCACCATGGACCTGCTGGCGGAGAACGGCGGGCGCAACTTCCTCTTCGTCCCGTTCTCCAACTACGCCGACGGCGACCTCGACGCCTGCGGCGAGATGCTGGCCCATCCCGACACCGTCTTCGGGCTGGGCGACGGCGGCGCCCACGTGGGCATCATCGCCGACGCCAGCTTCCCCACGTACGCGCTCTCGCACTGGGCCCGCGACCGCGCGCACGGACGCATGCCGGTGGGCTGGGTGGTCGCACAGCTGACCAGTTCGACGGCCCGCGCCGTGGGGCTGCACGACCGCGGCGTGGTGGCCGAGGGCATGCGCGCCGACCTCAACGTCATCGACTTCGACCACCTCCGCTGCGAGGCGCCGGTCATGGCCTACGACCTTCCTGCCGGGGGCAAGCGGCTCCTGCAACGGGCCCGCGGCTACTGCGCCACGGTCGTGGGAGGGCAGATCACGTATCGAGACGGTGAGCCGACGGGTGCGCTGCCCGGGCGGCTCGTGCGGGCCACGAGTTGAGTGGCGGGGAGGTGCCAACATGAGCGCGAGCGAACTGCACGAGCTGGAGCCGGCGGCCGAATGGAGGGCGGCCGACGTCGCCGAGCCGGAGACCTGGACGCTGCTGCTGACCGCAGCCGACCACGCCGAGCTCGACGCCGCACTGGCGACGGCGAAGAGCAAGAGCACCGATCCGCTGGAGCTCGAGCGGGACGACTTCCCGCTCGACGCCCTGGCCACCAAGCTGGACGGCGTCGTGCAGATCCTCCTCGACGGCCGCGGCTTTGCGCGCATCGCGACCCTGGACACCGATCGCTACGGCGACGACGACCTGACGCTCCTCTACTGGGGCATCGGCCTGCACCTCGGCGAGCCCTGGGCGCAGAACAAGCACGGGCACGTGCTGGGTGACGTCACCGACCAGGGCAAGACGGTCGACGACCCGACCGTGCGCGGCAACGAGCTCGGCGGCATCGCACTCGACTACCACACGGACGGCTCCGACCTCGTGGGGCTGCTCTGCCTGCGCACGGCCCGCACCGGCGGCCTGTCCTGCGTCGCCAACGCCGTGGCGATCCACAACCACCTGGTGCGCGAGTCTCCCGACCTGGCGGCCGCGCTCTACGAGGCGCTGCCCTACGACACCCGGGGCGAGCAGGCCGAGGGGGCGCAGGCTTTCTACTCGGTGCCGGGGTTCACCGAGCACGCCGGCCGGCTCTTCGTGCGCTTCATCCCTCAGTACATCCTCGCCTCGCAGCGCCACCCCGACGCCCCACGCCTGAGCGCGACCACGCGCGAGGCCATCGCCACGGTTTCCGCGCTCGCCAACGACCCGGACTTCAACGTGTACATGGACCTGAAGCCGGGCGAGATGCAGTTCATCAACAACTACCACGTGCTCCACGGCCGCACGGCCTACGAGGACGACGTCGCGCACGGCTACAAGCGGCACCTCAAGCGCCTGTGGCTGGCCACCTACGCGCTCTCCGACCGCCCGGCGTACTTCGCCGCCCTCGGGCGGCGCAGCCACTGGGAGGCCCGGCGCTCGGTCAGCACGCTCCCGGCGGTGGAGCGGGTCAGCGCGAGCTGAGGAGGCCGCCCCCGGACGCCGCCTCCGCCGGCGGTCTCTCGGAGAACTCTCCACACTTCTGTTTATAGTTTTTGCAGAGTCCCCCGCTGTTCAGGGTCCGCCGAGCGTCAGGCCGACCCGCCCTCGTCCCGTCCCCGCCGGCGCCGGCTGAAGCGCCGCCGCGTGCTCATCAGCATCGTCCCCTCTATGAAGCTCCCCGGCAGCGCGCCCTGGCGCAGGACGCGTATGGGCGAGACGGTCGCGTCCACGAGCGTCGGGGGCGGTCCCTCGCGACGCCCCCCGTCGACGACCAGCGCCACCGCGGCCGCGTCGAAGGCCAGGGCCACCTGCTGCGCCTCTGTGAAACTGAGCGGCACCGTGCGCCAGGGGCCCTGGTCCCGGCACAGCCGGCGCAGCGCCCGGCCGTCGGGCATGCCCACGACGACCGCCCAACCGCCTGACGGCGCGGCCCCCGGGTCACCGGCCGGTTCCGCGGCCGCGTCCGCGCCTTCCGCGCCGCCGGCGGCGGCGGCCTGCGGCAGGAATACCTCGAGCGGGCCGGGCCAGCAGCGCTCGAGCAAGCGAGCCACCTCGCCGGTCCAGCCCGACGTGAGCGAGCGCAGGGCCTCGGTGGATCCGACGGCGTAGTGGGGGCCCTCCGGGTCGGCGGCCAGATCCACCAGCTGCGCCTCGGCCTCGGGCGAGCCGGCGCGCACCGCGAGGCAGTAGCCGCCCACGGCGGGCACGGCGATGATGGCACCCGCCGCCAGGGCCTCCGCCGCCGCGGTCGCACCGACGGCCACGATCGGCGGGCGGGCCACGTCCGCGACGCCTCCGTTGTCTACGCCGTCCACGCCGTCCACGCCGTCCACGTCGTCCACGCCCCCCATCTCAGCGCGCCGCCCGTGCCACCAGCGCGCGGGGCCGTCCCGCCAGGTCGGGCTCGACCCGCACGTCGTCGTATCCGAGCCGCCGGGCCAGCTCGGCGGCCGCGCCGGCCTGCTGCGGCGCCAGCTCGATCACGGCGGTGCCGGGACGCCCGAGCCAGGCCCTGGCCTGGCCCAGCACGGCCTCCACGTCCGCCAGCCCGGGCGTGCCGTCGCTGCCGGGCCCCGCCACCAGCGCCCGGCGAGGCTCGGCGCGTACCTCGGGCGCCAGCACGTCCCATTCCTCCTCGGAGACGTAGGGCGGGTTGGAGACGACGAGGTCGACGGCTCCCCGCAACGACGCAGGGAGCGGCTCGAGCCAGCTCCCCAGGACCAGCTCGATTCGGGGCTGTGCATCTCCGCGGCGCTCGCGCACCGCGGCCACGTTCGCCGCCGCCACCTCGAGCGCGTCGGCGCTGGCATCGATCGCCCAGACCTCGCGCAGCGCGCCGCGTCCCAGCACGGTGGCCAGCGCCAGCGTGAGGGCACCGGTCCCGGTGCCGGCGTCGACGGCCACGACGCCCCCGCCCGCGATCCCGTGGCCGAGACGGCGGGCCTCGGCCACGGCCACCTCGGCGACCTGCTCGGTCTCGGGGCGCGGGATCAGCACGCGGGGGTCCACCAAGAGGTCGAGGTCGCGGAACGGCCAGTGCCCGAAGACGTACTGCAGCGGCTCCCCCGCGGCCCGGCGCGCCGCCATGCGGCGCGCCGCCGTGACCGCCGCCTCGTCGAGTGGGCCGCTCGGCACGTCGGGGCGCCCCGGGACCGGTCCGAGACCGAGCACCTCGTCGACGATGAAGCGCGCCTCGTGCGGCGCACCCACCACCTCGACC
>JBEKVF010000254.1:0-4558 GCA_049514295.1 Acidimicrobiales bacterium | reverse complement strand
ACGAGCAGCGCCAGACGGTCGGCCGAGGTGGCCGAGCGGGCCACCAGGCGTCCCGCCAGGACCGGGTGCTGCTCGGGGATCTCGAAGAACTGGCGCCGGCTCAGCGTGAGCAGGGTGAGCGGCGAGAGTGCCACCACCGCAGTGGGGGATGGCAACCCGTTGAGGAGCGAGTGCTCCGACCAGGTGTCACCCCGGGCGAGCAGGCCGATCGGGGTGCCGTCGCGCTGCACCACCGCATGCCCGCCGACGATGACGTGCCAGAGTCGGACCGGCACGTCCTGGGCCTGGATCACCTGGCCCGGATGGGCGCTCGAGACGTCGCAGCGAGTCGCCAGCTCGTCCAGCTCGTGACTCGGGAGCCCGGCGAAGAGGTCCAACGAGCGGAGCGTGACGGCAAGGTCGTCGTCCGTCTCGTGACGGGGGGCGTCGGTCCACACCGCTCAGCGGTCCATGACGGAGCTCGGGCGGCCGCCGTCGTGGTGGTGGTGCCAGTGGGGCCGGCCCGCCATCCGGCGCCACAGCACGAAGCCGACGATGGCGAAGAGCAGCCACGGCACGTGGTACATCGGAGAGAAGGGGATGGTCGCCCCGGCGACGGTGGCCAGGAAAGCCACGAGGAAGACGAAGGGCAGGACGCGGCGGTGCCGCGGTGGCGGGGGTGGCGGCGCGCTCGGCAGCGGGGGCAGGTCGTGGAACAGCCCGTGGAGATCGCCCCGCGTCGTGGCCGACATCGCGGTGTCGAGGCGGCTCTTGAACTCGACCTCGTCGAGGCGACCCTCGGCGTAGTGGCGCGACAGCTTGTCGGCCACCGCGTTGCGCTCGTGGTCCGACGCCCGCAGGCCGGCGTCGTAGGGCTGCGTCTCCCGGCGGCCCATCGGGTAGGCGGGGTCCCAGCGGTAGCGCATCGGGTCTCCTCTCGGTCGGTGTTGGTCGGGGCTTGGTCGGGGCTCGGTCGGGTGTCGGTGCGCTCAGTAGGCGCCGCTGGCCCGCTCACGGGCCATGAGCTCCTCGGCGACCGACACGTCGGAGCCCTCGTCGGGGATGAGCAGCCATCCGGCGAGGTAGAGAGGCACCGCCAGCCCGCCCAGGAAGGCCAGGGTGACGAAGGCGATGCGGACGATCGTCGGGTCGACGTCGAGGTAGTCGGCCACGCCGGCGGCGACGCCGGCGAGCATGCGGCCACGGCCGACGCGGTGGAGGTGCTGCTCGCCGGGGTGTCCGGGGTGTCCGGGGTCCCCGGCGTCAGGGCTGGGGGGGAGCTGCTCGTGGGCCTCGGTGGCCGGGGCTCCGGGGGTCTCGTCGGGTGCGGTATCCATGCGACCAGCGTGACGGCGTCCGGCCTGGGCGGGAATCCGGCAACACCCTGGTCCGACCCTGACGGGATCCCCGAGGGCTCAGGGATGTCCCTGATAGCCACGGTGACCCGGGCGCGCGATCATCGAGGTATCGCAGAGGCACCCGATCCCGGCACGCGTCCGCTCGAGGAGGGTGGTCGCCCCACGGCATCCTCACAGAGCGCGCCCGGGCAATGGGTCCCTCCCAAGGGGCGGTGGGTGCCGCCCGATGGGGGTTGGAGCGGCGCAAACGGGCACTGGTCGCACCGCGGGGGCCCGTGGTCGGACGTGCGCCGGCATCACCACCCACACGTCGGCAGGAAGCTGCGGAGCCTGCGCCGGAGCCCGGACAACCGTGTGCTGGGAGGCGTCTGCGGTGCCGTCTCGTCGGCCACCGGAATCGACGCCATGTGGGTCCGCATCGGCTTCGTGCTGCTGTCCATCTGCAGCGGCATCATGGTGTTCGTCTACGCCATGGCGTGGCTGCTGATCCCCATGGAGGGCGAGTCCTCCAACATCTACTCCCGCGCCATCAACGACCGCCGCGGCATACGCCTGATCGCCGCCATCCTCATCCCGGTGCTGATCGCGCTGCAGCTGATCACCAGCACGCTGCACCTGGGGTTCGTGGGATTCGTCGGATGGCCCACCCTCCTCGCGGTCGGCGTGGTCATCCTCATCTGGCGCAACGCCAACGAGTCGGAGAAGGCGTTCATCGACCACGACGTCGTGCCGCTCCTCGGCGCGGACACCCATGGCGATGGCCGCCGCTGGCTGATGGCACGGGTGGCCCTCGGCGTCCTCGTCGGGGCGGGCGGGATCGTCCTGCTGGTCGAGGGCCACACGACGGCCGCCGCGCTACGGCCCGTCGGTGGCGCCGCCCTGGTCGTCGCGGCGAGCGTGATCATCTTCGGCCCCTGGTGGCTCAGCCTGGTGCGTGACCTCATCGCCGAGCGCCAGGCGCGGGCGCTGGCCGAGGAGCGGGCCCAGATGGCGGCCCACGTCCACGACTCGGTGCTCCAGACGCTGGCGCTGATCCAGCGCTCCTCCGACGACCCGCAGAACGTCGTGCGCCTCGCCCGGGCCCAGGAGCGCGAGCTGAGGGCCTGGCTGTTCGAGGGCCGGCCGCCGGGCGCCATCGGCGAGGACGCCACCATGCTGGGCGAGGGCGTCGGCCTGCTGCAGCGCCAGGTCGAGGCCGACCACGGGATCACCGTGCAGGTGGTCATGGTGGGGGACTGCGAGCTCGACGAGGCGCTGCGCGCGCTGCTCGATGCGGCCCGCGAGGCCACCGTGAACTCGGCCAAGTGGTCCGGCGCCGACCAGGTCTCCGTCTACGCAGAGGTCGAGCCCGACACGGTCATGCTCTACGTGCGCGACCGGGGCCAAGGCTTCGATCCCGACGCGGTGCCCGAGGACCGGCAGGGCATTGCGCGGTCCATCCGCGCCCGCATGACCCGCTTCGGCGGCTCGGCCGTCATCCGTTCCGCGCCGGGGGAGGGGGCCGAGGTGCAGCTCTCCATGCCCCGTCGGCAGCAGGTCAGGTGAGCACGGGCCCGGACCGCGTCGCGCCGGCGCCCGCGGGCCGGCCCCGCATCTTCCTGGTCGAGGATCACGCGGTGTTCCGTGCGGGCGTCAGGGCCGAGCTCGGTGAGGCCGTCGAGGTCATCGGCGAGGCCGACGAGGCCGCTGCCGCCGTCGAGCTCATCAACGAGCGGCTCCCGGACGTGGTCCTGCTCGACGTGCACCTGCCCGGTGGGGGCGGCCACGCCGTCCTGCGCGGCGTCCTCCCGCACCATCCCGAGGTGCAATTCCTGGCACTCTCCGTCTCCGACGCACCCGAGGACGTGATCGACGTCATCCGGGCGGGCGCCCGTGGCTACATCACCAAGACGATCTCGGGGCCCGAGCTCCTGCAGGCCGTCTACCGGGTCGCCGCCGGCGACGCGGTCTTCTCCCCGAGGCTGGCCGGTTTCGTGCTGGACGCGTTCGCCCAGGGCGGGGCGCCCACCACCGGCCTCGACCCCGAGCTCGACCAGCTCTCGCCACGCGAGCGTGAGGTACTGCGGCTGATCGCCCGGGGCTACACCTACAAGGAGGTAGCCCGCGACCTGAGCATTTCGGCCAAGACGGTCGAGTCGCACGTCTCGTCGGTCCTGCGCAAGCTCCAGCTCTCGACGCGCCACGAGTTGACAAGGTGGGCCACGGACAGGCGCTTGGTCTAGACAGGGGGTCATGCGCGAGGACCTGGTCGCCGAGCACCGCGACGCGGCCCGGCTGGCCGAGGTGGCGGGGCGTGCCCTCCTGGAGCTGCGGGCCGACCCGCCCGCACTGCGTGACATCGGCGCGGCGGGCGACCGCATGTCGCACCAGCTCCTCGTGCGCGAGCTCAACCGGCTCTACCCCGATGACGACGTCCGGTCGGAAGAGGGGCTCGAGCACGTGGCCGGCGAGGGCCGACTGTGGATCATCGACCCGCTGGACGGCACGCGGGAGTTCCGCCAGGCGGGAAGGAGCGACTGGGCCGTGCACGTGGCGATGGCCCTCGGGGGCGTGGCCGTCGTCGGCGCGGTCGCCCTGCCGGCGCTCGGCCTCGTGCTCTCCACCGGCGACCCCCCCGTCCTGCCCCCCGTCCCGCCCGGCGAGCGCCCGCGGGTCGTGGTGTCTCGGAGCCGTCCCCCCGACGTCGCGTACGACGTCACCGAGGCGCTGGGCGGCGTCATGGTCCCGATGGGTTCGGCCGGCGCCAAGATCGCGGCCGTGATCCTCGGCGCGGCCGAGGTGTACGTGCACGCGGGCGGCCAGTACGAGTGGGACTCGTGCGCCCCGGTCGCGGTCGCGACGGCGAGCGGCCTCCACGCCAGCCGGCTCGACGGGGAGCCGTTGCGCTACGGCGACCCCGACGCGTGGCTGCCCGATCTGGTGGTATGCCGCCAGGAGTACGCGCCCGCCGTCCTGGAGGTCACGACCCGGCAGCGCCGGCCCTACTGGTAGGTCCGAGCTCCCGCCCCACACCGCCCGACGATGTCGACGCATCCGGCGGCGCATCCGAAATTGACAGAACCCCGCCTCGCTCGGAGACGGGGTTCTGTCAGGTGCGCGTACCCGCCGACATCGGTCGGCGGGTAGGAGCGCTCAGATGGCGCGCACGTTCGCGGCCTGCAAGCCCTTGGGGCCTTGGTTGGTCTCGAACTCGACCTTCTGGCCTTCCTCGAGATTGCGGT
>JBEKVF010000253.1:0-8603 GCA_049514295.1 Acidimicrobiales bacterium | reverse complement strand
GAGCTGGACAAGATGGTCATGGTCGACGTGCCGTCCGCGGCACTGTGGTTCGTGGTGCGCACGGGCCTGGCCGAGGACTTTCTGCCCGAGCTGCCGGGCCTGGCGCTCGAGCAGGACCCGATCCACCGGCACAAGGACGTCCTGGCGCACACCCTCGCGGTCGTCGACAAGACCTCGAAGAACCGCCTGCTGCGCCTGGCCGCCCTCTTCCACGACGTCGGCAAGCCGCGCACGCGCGCCATCACCGACGGCGGCGTGAGCTTCCACCACCACGAGGTCGTCGGCGCCCGCATGACGCGGGCCCGCATGGAGGCGCTGCGCTACCCGACCGCAGACGCGGACACCGTGGTGCGGCTCGTCGAGCTGCACCTGCGCTTCCACACCTACCGGCTGGGGTGGACCGACAAGGCGGTGCGCCGCTACGTGCGCGACGCCGGCCCCCACCTCGACATGCTCAACGAGCTGACCCGCTGCGACTGCACCACCCGCAACGCCGCCAAGGCGAGAGCGCTGGCCAAGCGCATGGACGAGCTGGAGGCCCGCATCGCCGAGCTGCGCCAGCAGGAGGAGCTGGACGCGCTGCGCCCGGACCTCGACGGGATGCAGGTGATGGAGCTGCTCGGTGTCGGGCCGGGCCGGGCCGTCGGGCAGGCGCTGGCGTTCCTCATGGAGCTGCGTCTCGACGAGGGCCCGCTCGGGGAGGAGGCCGCCGCGGCCCGCCTGAAGGAGTGGTGGGCCGGGCAGCAGTGACCGGGCGGGACTACCCTCGCCCCATGACCAGGATCACGGCTCCGGAGAGCGGCATGGGAGAGCACATCGACTGGGCGTTGCTGCGCCCCAAGATGGCGGCGGGCATGGGGGCGCTCTCCGAGGCGGTCTACGGCAACTCGCAGCTCTCGGTGCGCGAGCGGGAGGCGGCGCGCTGGACGATCGCGCTGATCAATGACTGCGCGGTGTGCCGCGACACGAGGGCCCGCGACGGCGCCAGTGCCGGGGAGCCGTTCTACGAGGAGGTCACCGACTGGCGCGCCGCGACGGGGCTGAGCGACCGCGAGCGGCTGGCGGCCGAGTTCGCCGAGCGCTTCGCCCTCGACCACCAGGCCATGGAGGACGCGCTCTGGGACCGCCTGCACGCGGCGTACTCGGACGAGGAGCTGGCGGACCTGACGATCTGCTGCGGCATGTTCCTCGGCATGGGGCGGACCCTGGCCGTGGTGGGCGTGCGGGCGCCGGCCGAGCGCATCCTGGTCTAGGGCGCCCGCCGGGTCCGCGGAGCGCCGGGTCAGTCGGGCGGCCAGCTCTCCTGCGCCTCCCCGGCGGCGAACGACTCGACGAGCGCGTGGGCGACGTCGTCGTGGTACTGCACCGGGGGCGACTTCATGAAGTAGGCCGACGGGCCGAGCAGGGGGCCGCCGATGCCGCGGTCGAGCGCCAGCTTGGCGCAACGCACGGCGTCGATGATGACGCCGGCGGAGTTGGGCGAGTCCCACACCTCGAGCTTGAGCTCCAGGTTGAGCGGCACGTCGCCGAAGTTGCGGCCCTCCATGCGGATGTAGGCCCACTTGCGGTCCTTCAGCCACGGCACGTGGTCGGAGGGGCCCACGTGGACGTCGTCGGCATGGAGCACGTGGTCCTCCATCTGGCTGGTGACGGCCTGGGTCTTGGAGATCTTCTTCGACTCGAGCCGCTCGCGCTCGAGCATGTTCTTGAAGTCCATGTTGCCGCCGAAGTTGAGTTGGTAGGTGTGGTCCAGTGCGAGGCCACGGTCCTCGAACAGTCGGGTCAGGATGCGGTGGACGATGGTCGACCCCACTTGGCTCTTGATGTCGTCACCGACGATCGGGACGCCGGCGTCCCGGAACTTGCGGGCCCACTCGGGGTCCGAGGCGATGAAGACGGGGATGGCGTTCACGAAGGCGACGCCGGAGTCGAGGCAGGCCTGGGCGTAGTGGCGCTGGGCCTGCTCGGAGCCGACGGGAAGGTAGGAGACGAGGACATCCGCCCGCGCCTCGCGCAGCGCGGCGGCCACGTCGACCGGCTCGGCGGGCGACTCCTCGACCGTCTCCGCGTAGTACTTGCCCAGGCCGTCGAAGGTCGGCCCGCGCTGGACCGTGATGCCGAGCTCACCCACTTCGGCGAAGCGGATCGTGTTGTTCTGCCCGGCGTGGATCGCCTTGCCCAGGTCGGTGCCGACCTTGGCCTGGTCCACGTCGAAGGCCGCCACCGGCATGAGGTCGCGGACGTGGTAGCCCCCCAGCTCCACATGCATCAGGCCGGGGACGACGTCGCCGGGATCGGCGTCGCGGTAGTAGGTGATCCCCTGGACGAGCGAACTGGCGCAATTGCCGACGCCGGCAATCGCGAGGCGGATGGGGTTGGGCATGGACTGTCTCCTTCGGTGTCGGGTGCTGCTCAGGTGACCGGCTCGGTGCCGGCGGTGGCGAGGGCATCGCGCTCGGACGCGATGAGGGCGTCGAGCCAGCTGATGTCGCGGGCGATGCCGTCCGCCGTGTGCTGGACCACGGAACGGGCGTAGACGTCGAGGTCGGCGCGGGCCTGCTCGGCTTCGCCGAGGCGCTGGACCAGCAGGGCGCGCCGCCGTTCGAGGAGCGCCAGGCGGGCCTGCGGGGCGAGGTGCCGCGCGAAGGCCACGCGGAGCCCGAAGCTGCGGGCGTCGTCGGTCCCGCCGCCGCCCGCCAGCAGCTCCGCGAAGAGGTGCCGCCCGGCGTCGGTGATCCGGTACACCTTCTTGCCCCGGCGGGCGCGGGCGGGGGAGTGGCGCCGGGACTGGAGCACGGCCAGCTCCCCGCTGAGCGAGCCGGTCGGGGGCGCCGGCGCGGCCGCCGGCCCGGTCCCTTCGGTGCCACCGCGCTCGGTGGCGACGACGGCGCCGGACTTCTCCAGGCGGGTCAGGGCGGGGTAGATGGAGCCGAACGAGACGTTGGCCAGGAGGCCAAGGTGCTCGCGCAGCAGGCGGCGGATCTCGTATCCGTGCAGGTCGCGCTCTTCGAGGAGGCCGAGGATGGCCAGGTCCAACATGACGGAGAGTATATCGGTTCGATATAGCGAAATGTGGAGATCCGTCACGAATCCGTCACTGGCGTGCCTGAATCACTTCCAAATGGGTGGCGTTGGCGGACCTGGGGGGTAGCCTTGCGGCCGTGTCAGTCACCTCGGAGCCGAGGTCATCATCACGAGCGGTGAGCCCTGACGTCACGGCCCAGGTGGAGTACCGGATCGTCCGCAACGGCCTGGTCCGCGACGTCGAGCGGGGCAAGGTGCTCCGGACCGACGTCTGCGACGCCCACCCCGAGTTGCTGCGGGCCGCCCGCAACGTGGGGCGGCCGACGAAAGAGGTCTGCCCCATCTGCGACGAGGGCCGCCTGGTCACGGTGACCTTCGTCTTCGGGGCCAAGCTGCCGCCGGGCGGGCGCTGCCCTGGCACCGCCGCCGAGCTCAAGGCGCTCTGCCGGCGCCCCGAGCCGGTGCTCTGCTACGAGGTCGAGGTGTGCCCCTCGTGCGCGTGGCACCACCTGATGCGCAAGTACCCCGCCGGGGGCGGCAAGGCGCGCGCGAAGAGGGCGGCGCCGGCGAAGTGAGCGACGGCCCGGTCACCGTCCCCGCGTTGCGGGCACGAAAGCGGCGCAACGGCGACACCCCGATCGTCATGGTCACGGCCTACGACGAGCCCGGCGCGCGCATCGTGTCGGACGCCGGCGCCGACATCATCCTGGTCGGCGACTCCGTGGCCAACACCGTGCTCGGCTACGAGGACACGCTGCACGTCGACATCGACGTCATGGCGCACCACACTGCGGCGGTGGCGCGGGCGAAGCCGCACAGCCTGATCCTGGGCGACATGCCGTGGATGAGCTACCACCTGTCGCCCGAGGACGCGGTGCGCAACGCCGCCACCCTCATCCGCGCCGGCGCGCACGCCGTGAAGCTCGAGGGCGGACGGGCGCGCCTCCCGGCCGTCGAGGCGATCATCAGGGCGGAAATCCCGGTGATGGGGTCCAGGGCAAGACCGCCGACGCCGCGAGCGCCCTGCTCGACGCGGCCAAGGCGCTGAGCGCGGCCGGCTGCTTCGCCTTCGTGATCGAGGGGGTGCCCGACGTGGTGGGCGCCGCCGTCACCGAGGCGGTCGACGTCCCGACCATCGGCATCGGCGCCGGCGCCGCCTGCGACGGCCAGGTCCTGGTGTTCCACGACCTCCTCGGGCTGGGGAAGGGGACCCCGCCCAAGTTCGTGCGCCGCTACGCCGACCTCGGCCGCATCGCCACCGAGGCGATCGCCGCCTTCGCCGAGGACGTGCGCAGCGGCAACTTCCCGAGCGACGCCGAGAGCTACCACGCCCCGGCGGGCCTGGGCGACGCCCTGGGCTGAGCACGACTAGGATGGCTCCCCGCAACAGACCCTGCTCCTGACCGTCAGGGGCCCGGGCACGCCCGGTCCAGAGGGAGGTACGCCGCATATGCGGCCTTACGAAGTCATGGCCATCTTCGAGGCCACCACCGAGCCGACCGTCATTCAGGGTGTGCTCGACC
Source organism: Acidimicrobiales bacterium (assembly GCA_049514295.1). Lineage (GTDB taxonomy): Bacteria > Actinomycetota > Acidimicrobiia > Acidimicrobiales > RAAP-2 > Bog-473. Next base: position 4,056 of record JBEKVF010000253.1, on the reverse strand, counting down.
AGGCCCTCGAGGTCATCCGCTCCACGGGGGGCAACCCGGGCGCCATCGACCGCTGGGGGAAGCGCACCTTCGCCTACGAGGTGAACCACAAGCGCGAGGGCTACTACGTCGTGGTCGAGTTCACGGCCGAGCCCGAGACGGTGGCCGCCCTCGACCGCATGCTCGGCCTGGCCGACGAGGTGGTGCGCCACAAGGTGGTGCGCCTTCCGGACAAGGCACCCGCCGCGACGACGGCCGGCTGACCGGCCGCGAGAGGAGCAGACATGGCGTCAGACAACAGCGTCACGCTCGTGGGGAACGTCACCCGTGACCCCGAGCTGCGCTTCACCAACACAGGGCAGGCCAACGTCACCTTCGGGCTGGCGGTCAACCGGCGCTGGCAGAACCGCCAGACCCAGGAGTGGGAGGAGGCGACCTCCTTTTTCGACGTGGTGTGCTGGCGCGAGATGGCCGAGAACGTGAGCGAGACCATCACCCGCGGCACGCGGGTCATGGTGGCCGGCCGGCTCGAGCAGCGCAGCTGGGAGACCCAGGAGGGCGACCGGCGCTCCAAGGTCGAGGTCGTGGCGGACGAGATCGGCCCGTCGCTGCGCTGGGCCACCGCCCAGATCACCAAGAACGAGCGCCGGGGGCCCGGTGACGGGTCGCCGCGGGGCGGCGGCCGCCAGGCGGCGCCCGCGCCACAAGCACAAGCACAACCACAACCACAACCACAGCCACAGCCCGCGGCGGATGCCGGCGGCGGCTACGGATTCGACGAGGAGCCCTTCTGATGGCACGCAACAACCAACGCGGCGGGACCGCGGCGCGACGCGCCCCCAAGGATCTCGGCCGCCGGGTCAAGAAGAAGCCCTGCGCGCTGTGCCGGGACAAGGTCGAGTGGGTGGACTACAAGGACGTCCCCATGCTGCGCAAGTACATGAGCGACCGCGGCAAGATCCGCTCGCGCCGTGTCACGGGCAACTGCGCCCAGCACCAGCGGGCGTTGGCCATGGCCATCAAGACGGCGCGCGAGCTCGTCCTCCTGCCCTACACCCAGCGCACCGTCACCGAGCGCCCTGGTGGCCGCGGCGGTGGCCGGGACCGGGGCGAGCGGACGCTGGGCGACTCCATGGCAGCCGAGGCGCGCCGCGCGCCCGCTCCGGCGCCGGCTGAGGTCGAGGTAGAGGTCGAGGTCGCAGAGGCTCTGGGCATTGTCGATGAAGCTGCTGCGGACGCCGAGGCCGGGGTCACGGTCGAGGTCGTGGTCGAGCCCGAAGAGGCGGGTGCGGACGCATGAAGGTCCTGCTGAGAGACGACGTCGCCGGCGTGGGCCGGCGGGGCGACATCGTGAAGGTGGCGGGCGGCTTCGCCCGCAACTTCCTGCTCCCCGAGGGACGGGCCATCGTCGCCACCGAGGGCGTGGAGGGCCAGGCCCAGCTGATGCGCCGGGGCCGTGACCTGCGAGAGGCCCAGGACCGGAGCGCGGCTGAGGCCCAGGCCACCCTGCTGGCGGGCGTCGTGATCCCCATCAGCGCCCGGGCGGCCGGCGGCGGCAGGCTGTTCGGCTCTATCGGCCCGGCCGACGTCGCCGAGGCCATCCGGGCCGCCAAGGGCGTCGAGGTGGACCGCAGGCACGTCGTGCTGCCCGAGCACATCAAGGAGACCGGGAGCTTCGACGTGACGGTCGAGCTGTTCCCCGACGTCGCCACGGTGGTGACGGTGGAGGTCAGCGCCGCGACCTGAGCGGCAGGTCGGGGGCGGGTATCCCCGAACCGCGCGCAACCCAATTGCACCATGGTGCGGTGCAAACGATCCGGAAGGCCACGCCGCTCCACGGTCCACAGCGGGTGAGCGCTGATGCACCGCTTATCCACACGCCCCGCGGTCTTACCCACAAGTGTTGGGGCCTTATGGTCCCCAGGCTGCAGCGGTCACAGTAGGGGAGCCGTGGTCCAAGCCTTCGACGACACCCGCCCCCGCCCGCTCCGGGCCGCCCCCATGCCCGCTCCGTCCGGAGCGCGCGTGCCGCCTCACGACCTCGAGGCCGAGGAGTCGCTGCTCGGGGCGATGCTCCTGTCCAACGACGCGGCGTCGGTCGGCATCGAGCGCTGCTCCGGCGCGGACTTCTACAAACCGGCGCACGGCCACATCTTCGGGGCGATCCGGGCCCTCATGGAGCGGGGCGAGGCCATCGACGCGGTGACCGTCACCGACGAGCTCAAGCGCTCGGGGGTGCTCGAAGCGGTCGGCGACCCCTCGATCTTCATCTCGCTGCAGGCCAACACGCCGTCGATCGCCAACGCGCGGCACTACGCCGAGATCGTCGAGGAGCACGCGCTGCTGCGCAAGCTCATCGGCGTGGCGGGCGAGATCGCCGACATCGGCTACTCGGTCCCCGAGGACGTCAAGGCGGCGGTCGACGAGGCCGAGCAGATGGTGTTCAACGTGGGCGAGCGCCGCACGGCCGACACCATGCGCCCGCTGCACGAGCTGCTGGGCGCGGGGCTGGACCGGATAGAGGAGCTGGGTCAGCGGGGCTCGCACATCACGGGCGTGGCCACGGGCTACCACGAGCTGGACAGCATCCTGCTCGGCTTCCAGCCCTCCTCGCTCAACATCGTGGGCGCCCGTCCGGGCATGGGCAAGACGAGCTTCGCGCTGGGCGTCCTGGCCAACGTGGGCCTCCAGGTGCAGCGCCCGGCGCTGCTCTTCTCGCTCGAGATGGGTCACCTCGAGCTGACCCAGCGGCTCCTCGCCTCGGAGGCCGAGGTGAACGGGCAGAGCCTGCAGACGGGGCGGATCCGCACCCAGGACTGGAGCAAAATCGGGATGGCCGTGACCCGGCTGTCGGGCGCGCCCATCTTCATCGACGACAACCCGAACGTGACGGTCATGGACATCCGGGCCCGGGCGCGGCGGCTCAAGAAGTCCGAGGGCGACCTCGGGATCGTCGTCGTCGACTACCTGCAGCTGATGACGGGCCGGGGCCGGGCGGAGAACCGCCAGACCGAGGTCGCCGAGATCAGCCGCGGCCTCAAGATCCTGGCCCGCGAGCTCGAGGTGCCCGTCGTCGCCCTCTCCCAGCTGTCGCGCAACCTGGAGTCGCGCCAGGACAAGACGCCGCAGCTGTCGGACCTGCGGGAGTCGGGGTCGCTCGAGCAGGACGCCGACGTCGTCCTCTTCATTTACCGCGAGTCCGAGTACAACGACGAGGTGCCGATCGACCGGGCTGACGACGCGCTCATTGAGGTGGCCAAGCACCGGAACGGGCCGACCGGGAAGGCCAACCTGCTCTTCCTCAAGCAGTACGCGCGTTTCGAGAACCACCGGGGCGTGTAGGCGAGCGGACAACCCCGATGACGCCGTACCAGACCGTCGTCGGCGGCACATGGGGGTTTGTGCGTCTCGGTCTTCGGGCAACGTTCCCACGTGGCCCGCACGCAGAGTCCGGCGAGGGCAGCGAAAGCGACAAAAGCAACGACGCGCGCGGCCGCCGGCAGGAGCGCCAAGCGGGCGGGGGCCCACAGGAGGGCAACGAAGAAGACGAACGCGTAGCCGGGCGCGACAGCGTCCCGCTCCACCAGGCCGGTGCCATCCCGGCGGCCCGCCACCGTCGAGCAGCTCGCGGTCCTGGCGGCAGCGCTCGTCTGCGGCGTCTTCGGCCTGGCGATCCACGTGCTCTGGCTCGTCGCCATCGTGCTGATGGCACTGCTGCTGGGTCTTCTTGCCGCCGAGATGCGCGGAGCGAGGGGCGCCACCATCATCTCCGAGGTCGTGAGCGAGGGGAAGACGGTGGTCGCTGAGATCTCGAGCGCGGTCGACGGTGACGTCGGGGCGGGCGAAGGGCCTGCGCCCGCCGACGAGGGCTCGCGATGAGCACCCTGCGCCCGCACCGAGAGGGTTGACGCGGCCATGGCCAAAGTCCTGCTCGTCCTGCTTTGCCTGATCCTTCCCTGGTTGGCCGTCCTCATCAAGGACGGGTTGAGCATCAAGGTGCTCTGGGCGTTCCTGCTCCAGTTGCTGGGTCACATCCCGGAGGTCATCTACGGGATCTATCAGGTGGTGAAGGACTAG
>JBEKVF010000252.1:0-4599 GCA_049514295.1 Acidimicrobiales bacterium | reverse complement strand
GGCCTCGTGATGTCGGACTGGTTCGGGACGCACTCCACGGCGCCCGCTGCCCTCGCCGGCCTCGATCTCGAGATGCCGGGCCCGTCCGCCTGGTTCGGCCCCACGCTCGCGGCGGCGGTCCGTGAGGGGCTCGTCGACGAGGCCGTCGTGGACGGACAGGTGCGCCACCTGCTGCGCCTGATGGGGCGGGTCAGGCTGCTGGACGCGGCGGCGATAGCGGCGCAGGAGGAGCGGGAGGAGGACGACCCCGGGCGACGGGTGGTGGCGCGGGAGGTGGCCGCCGACGGAACGGTCCTGCTGGTCAACGACGGCCTGCTGCCCCTGCCGGCCGACACGTCCCGCGTAGCCGTCATCGGCCCGAACGCCAGCCAGCTGGCCGTGGGCGGTGGCAGCTCGGAGGTCACGCCGCACCGGCGGCGGAGCGTGGCCGACGCGTTGGCCGAACGCCTGCCCGGCGCCGTGGTCTCGTACGAGGTCGGGTGCCGCATCGACCGCGGCCTCCCCGGCATCGACCTACGCCTGATGGACGGCGAGGGGTTCCGGGTCGACTACTTCGACGGCGCCGATCCGCCGAGCGGACCGCCCGTCGCGACCGGCACGGCGTACTCGGCGCGCGTCATGTGGATCGGGCCGCCGCAGCCGGGTTTGGCCGTCGGCCGGTGCGCCGTGCGGATCAGCGGGACCTTCACCCCCGACGTGTCGGGGCGCTGGCGACTGGGGCTCGAGAGCGCCGGGCGCGCGGTCCTGCGCATAAATGGTGCCGTGGTGGTCGACAACACCGAGCCGACGCGGGGCGTCGGGTTCTACGGGGCCGGGAGCGAGCCGGTCGAGGCGGAGCACGACCTCGAGGAGGGTCGTCCGTACGAGCTGGCCGTGGAGGTGTGGCCCCGGGCGGCCTCCTCACCCATCATGGGCGCCCGCGTGGGGGCGGCGCGGCCAGAGGTGGGTGACGAGTTCGAGCGAGCCGTGGCCCTGGCAAAGGCGGCCGACGTGGCGGTGGTCGTGGTCGGGTCCAACGGCCAGTGGGAGTCCGAGGGGCACGACCGGCCCGACCTGTCGCTGCCGGGGCGCCAGCGTGAGCTCGCCGACGCGGTCCTCGACGCCAATCCGCGGACGGTGGTGGTCGTCAACGCCGGCTCCCCCGTCGAGATGCCGTGGGCCGAGCGCGCCGGTGCGGTGCTCATGACCTGGTACCCGGGCGAGGAGGGCGCCGACGCGCTGGCGGACATCCTCGTCGGGCTGTCCGATCCCGGGGGCCGGCTGCCCATCACGTTCCCGCAGGACGGCCCCACCGGGGGGTCGGCGGCGGCGTACCCCGGCCTGGACGGGAAGGTCGTCTACGACGAGGGCGTGTTCGTCGGGTACCGCAATGGCGTCGCGCCGCTCTTCGCCTTCGGACACGGCTTGTCGTACGGCGAGGTCGTCTACGAGGAGGTGACCGTCACGCCGGAGCGGGTGCGCGTGCGCCTGGTCAACCAGGGCGCACGGCGCGGAACGGAGGTTGTGCAGGTGTACATCCGGGCGCTCGAGCCCCGCGTGCCACGGCCCGACCGGGAGCTGGCGGGTTTCGTGAAAGTCCAGGTGGAGGCCGGCCAGCGGGAGACGGTCGAGGTGGGTCTCGGCGCTGCGGCCATCCGGTATTGGGACGTGGACACGCACGGCTGGAGGTCCGACCCGGGGCGCTACGAGGTGCTGGTCGGGTCGTCGTCCCGTGACATCAGGTCGAGCTCCGTCATCACGTTGACGTGACGTCGCGCCCGTGGACGTTGGTGTGGGACCGGCTCCTGGTCGAGCCCCGGCGCCCGGCGGTCATCCGGGAGCGGCCCAACGCCTACTGGTTCGCCGTCGCGGCGGTGTGCGTCGGCGCGTTCATGGGCCAGCTCGACGCCTCCATCGTCACGGTCGCCCTCCCCACCCTGCAGCACACGTTCGACGCCTCGGTGGGCGCCGTCACCTGGGTCGGGCTGTCGTACCTGCTGGTGCTGGTGGCAACCGTGACCGCCATCGGCCGCTTCGCCGACATGTGGGGACGCAAGCTCCTGTACGTCTACGGCTTCGTGATCTTCACGCTCGCCTCCGTGCTCTGCGGCCTGGCCCCGGGCCTGGGGGCGCTGTGCGGCTTCCGGGCGCTCCAGGCCGTGGGCGCGGCGATGCTCCAGGCGAACAGCCTGGCCATCATCGTGCTCGTGATGCCGGGCCGGTCGCTCGGGAAGGCCATCGGGCTCCAGGGGGCGGCCCAGGCGCTGGGGCTCGCCTTGGGCCCCTCGGTCGGCGGGCTGCTGCTCGCCGCGGGAGGCTGGCGCCTCATCTTCTTCGTCAACGTGCCCTTCGGCCTCTTCGGCGTGGTGGCGGCGATCCTGCTCGTGCCCCGAAGTCGGAATCTGATGGCCCGGGTGCGGTTCGACTGGACGGGGTTCGGGATCTTCTTCCCGGCGGTGGTGGCGCTTCTCTCCGCGATCTCCTTCGGGGCCGAGGTCGGCTGGGGCTCCGTGCTGATCGTGGGGCTGTTCGTCGTGGCCGGTGCGTTGGGCGCGTTCTTCATCGTGCACGAGCGCCGGGACAAGGACCCGATGATGGACCTCGGCCTCTTCGGGGATGCCCGCTTCTCGACGGGGATCGCGAGCGGCGTGGGCTCGTACCTGGTCATGTTCGGGGTGCTGCTGCTCGTGCCCTTCTACCTGGAACGGGGGCAGGGCCTGGGAACCGCCCGCTCGGGTCTCGAGCTCATGGCGATGCCGTTGGCCTTCGGGGTGGTGGCGCCCTTCGCAGGACGTCTCGCCGACCGGCTGAGCGCCCGCCCCCTGACGGTGGCCGGAATGGCCGTGGTGGCCGGGTCGCTGGGGGTCATGGGCGCGGCGCGGCCCTCTACGGCAGGGTTCCTCGCTTTGCTGGCGGCCGTGGGGATCGGGATGGGGCTCTTCACCTCGCCCAACAACGCCTCCATCATGGGCGCCGCCCCGGGACAGCAGGCCGGGATGGCCTCGGGGGTGCTGAACATGACCCGTGGCTTCGGGACGGCGCTGGGCCTCGCCGTGACGGGATCCATCTTCGTCGGGGCGGGCGGGGACGCCGGAAGCGCCGCCGGTGCGCAGCACGCCTTCACCGTGACGGCGTACGTGCTGGCAGCGATCGCCGGGGCGGCGGGAGTGGTATCGGCCCTGCGCTCGAACGGGGCGCTGGCCAACGCGACGCTGTCGTCGGTGGAATGACATTCCCGGCGGGCGGGCGACCGTTCCCCCGTGATGGCCGCCACCGCTGCCCCTCCTGATCCGTCCCTGGACAGCGCAGGGGTGGCGGCCATGTCCGACCGGGCCCTCATGGAGCGGCTCGACGTCCTCTTCCACCACAAGGCGGCCGTCGAGGGCGCCATCGTGGTGCTGTTGGGCGAGGTGGGGCGGCGCGAGGCGTATCGAGACGAAGGCGCGACGTCCGCGGAGCCCTGGGTCGTCGAGCGCTTCGGCGTGTCGATCCCGACGGCGCGGGCCTACGCCCACGTGGCCGAGCGGGCCTGGGACCTGCCGCACCTGGTGGCGTCGCTCCAGGAGGGCGACATCACCTTCGACAAGCTGCGGGCGGTGGCCGACGTGGCGACGCCCGAGACGGACCGCGAGTTGCGCGATCAGGCTCGGGGGTGCTCGGTTCGGGAACTCGCCGACGTGACGAAGGCGAAGCAGGGTGCCCCCAAGGCTGACGCGTCGTACGAAAGGCGGTCGCTCCGTTTCAACGACCCCGTCCGTACCATGACCGTCCAGCTGCCGCCCGAGTCGTACGCCGAGACGAGGGCCTGCCTCGAGGCTCGGGCCCGTGAGGTCCCCTCCGACGGCGAGACCCCGTGGGACCAGCGGTTGTGCGATGCCTTTCTCATGACGATCCGATCACCGGCTGGGGGAAGGGTCGGATCGCATCTCGTGGTGGTGCACGTACCGCTCGACGCGCTCGTCGACGAGTCGGGTGACGCCTCCGGCCTGGCCGGTGAGCTCGAGCGGGACGGGCTGATCAGCTGCGAGACCGTCCGGCGCATCGCCTGCGACGCCACCATGGCGATCGCCATCGACGACGACGTGGGCCGCACGATGTTCGAGGGCCGGGCCCGGCGCGACCCGACCGACGCGCAACGCCGGGAGATCATGCGGCGGGACAGGCATTGCCGCTTCCCGGGCTGTACGAACGTGACGTTCACCAATGTGCACCACATCCGGCCGTGGAAGCCGGACGGACTGACGGATCTCGACAACCTCGCGCTGTTGTGCCTGCACCACCATCGGCGCGTCCATAGCGGTGGATGGACGATGTCCGGGAACGCCAATGCCGAGCTGACGTTCGTGGGCCCGACCCGTCGGGTCATGACGTCGCGGCCGTCGCCGTTGTGGACCGCCGTGACAGGTCCGGCGGCGAGGCGGGCGGCGGGCGAAGCCGGCCCCAGGCGCTAGACCCGGTCGAGCTCCAACATCTTGATGGCGTTGCCGCGGAGGATCTTGTAGGCCTGCTCGTCGGTGAGGCCGACGCAGAGCTTCTCGATGTAGGCCTCCGAGTAGGGCCAGGTCGTGTCGGTGTGCGGGTAGTCGGTCTCGAAGCAGATGTTGTCCTCGCCCACCTCCT
>JBEKVF010000251.1:0-4604 GCA_049514295.1 Acidimicrobiales bacterium | reverse complement strand
GAGCACCAGTGGCCCGCTGAGAATCGAGTAGGTCGCGTTGGGCAGGGTGATGGTCGCATCGCCGCCCGAGGTGTTGGCTGCCTCAATGGCGGCGCGCAACGTGCAGACACCCTCGGTCGGCAGGAGGCAGTTGGCGGGAACGGGGGTGCCGTCGCCGGTGTCGTTCACCGTGATGAGCGTGGCGGCGCCGGCCGGTGCTGCACCCAGGACCACGGCGCCGAGGCCGGCCCCCACGGTGGCTCCCACCAGCACCAGCCCCGTCACGAAACGCCCGAACTTCGCCATACGATTTTTCTCCTTGCTTCGGTCGGACCCTGCCACGGGCCGGCTCGTCGAAACCGCCTGCTGCGGGGGGGGACGTTATCGCGCGTGCAGGAGTGGTTCACAAGTGGCGCGAACTGGTCTGACCTTCAACGGGTGTGACCTCTCGACCCAGCAGGGACGGCCGGGATGGTCACTGGCCCGCCGCCCCCCAGACCCGTGCCTCGCCGGCAGGCCGGACCCCGTAGACTGGCCCCCATGGTGACAACGACCGAAGACCTGCAGACCACCACCCCCGTCGTGTCCCTCACTCCCGAGGCGCACAAGATCGTGTCGGAGGCCATGCAGCAGGAGCCCGACCCGGCCAGCCTGGCCCTCTGGCTCGAGGTGCGCGGGGTGCAGGCCGGCGTCTTCGTCTACGACCTCTACTTCCAGGCCATCTCCGACGCCGACGAGGGCGACGCCCGCCACGAGCAGGACGGGACAGAGGTCATCGTGCCCGCCGGCAGCATCGACCAGCTGCGGGGCGCTCGCCTCGAGTGGTCCGAGGAGAATGGCGGCGGCCTGGTCATCGTCAACCCGAACGCACCCAGCCCCGAGGAGGCCGCACCGGGCGTCCCGCCCGAGGTGCTCGCCGAGGGCATCACGGGGCCGCTCGCCCTGCGTGTCGTCGCCGTCTTGGAGCAGGCCGTCAACCCCTCCATCGCCAGCCACGGCGGGCGGGCCGACCTCGTGGCACTGAACGAGGACGACGGGACCGCCTACCTGAGGCTCTCGGGCGGCTGCCAGGGTTGCGCCATGTCGCAGATGACCCTGCGCCAGGGCATCGAGACGACGCTGCTCGAGGAGGTCCCCGAGCTCACCAAGGTGCTGGACGTGACCGATCACGGCAGCGGCGAGAACCCCTTCTACGCCTGAGCCACCCCCGCAGAAGCGGCACGCCCCCAGCTCAAGGGCACCGTTGGCCGTCCGGTAGCGTGGCCGTGTGCTGCGCTTCCTGACTGCCGGAGAGTCTCACGGTCGCGCCCTCGTCGTCATCGTCGAGGGGCTGCCGGCCGGGCTGCCCGTCGAGGCGTCGGACATCGCCCACGAGCTGGCCCGGCGCCGTCTCGGCTACGGCCGCGGCCCCCGCATGCGCTTCGAGGCGGACGAGATCACCCTGGTCGGCGGCATCCGCCACGGCCGCACGCTGGGGTCGCCGGTCGCCATAGAGATCGCCAACACCGAGTGGCCGAAGTGGACCGAGGAGATGTCACCCGAGCCGGGCGCGCCGTCCAAGGTGCTGACCCAACCCCGGCCCGGCCACGCCGATCTGCCAGGGATGCTCAAGTACGGCTTCGAGGACGCCCGCGACGTCCTCGAGCGGGCCTCGGCCCGCGAGACGGCGGCCCGGGTCGCCGCCGGGACCCTGGCCAAGCTGCTGCTGACCCAGCTCGGCATGTGGCTCGTCAGCCACATCGTGGCGCTGGGGGACGCCTCCACCACGCCCGAGAGCCTGCGCCCCGGCCCGAGCGACCTGGACAAGGTCGACGAGAGCGCCGTGCGCTGCTTCGACCCCGTCGCCGAGGAGGCGATGATCGCCGCCGTCAAGGCGGCGGCCAAGGAGGGCGACTCGCTGGGTGGCGTGGCCGAGGTCCTGGCCTACGGCGTGCCGGTGGGCCTGGGCAGCCATGTGCACTGGGATCGCAAGCTCGATGCCAACCTGGCGCAGGCCCTGATGTCGATCCAGGCCGTCAAGGCGGTCGAGATCGGCGACGGGTGGGACAACGCGGCACGCCGGGGCTCCGAGGCGCACGACGCGATCGTCTACGACCCCGGCCAGGGCTACGTGCGGCCCACCGACCGCGCCGGCGGGATCGAGGGCGGCATCTCCAACGGCGCCCTCCTCGTGGCGCGGGTCGCCATGAAGCCGCTCGCCACGCTGAACCGGCCCGTCCTCCAGACCGTCGACGTCGTCACGAAGGAGTCGACGGTCAGCTTCCGCGAGCGCACCGATGTCACGGCCGTGCCCGCAATGGGCGTCGTCGCCGAGTCGATGATGGCGCTCGTGCTGGCCACCGAGGCGCTGCGCAAGTTCGGTGGCGACTCGCTCGCCGAAGTCGTGCGCAACCGCGACGGGTTCGTCGCCTCGCTCGGGACGACGCCGTCGTCCGCCGTCGGCAACCCGAGCGCGGATCCGGGCAGCGCGGCAAAGTGACCCCCCGCATCCTGCTCGTCGGGATGATGGGCGCCGGCAAGACCACCACCGGACACCTCGTCGCCGACCTCCTGGGCTGGGGCTACCGGGACTCTGACGCCGACGTCGAGGCGGCCACCGGCCTCACGGTCCCCGAGCTCTTCGCCCGCGACGGCGAGGCGGCCTTCCGCCAGGCGGAGGCCGACGTGCTCGCCGATGCCTGCGCGGACCCCGCACCGTCGGTTGTCTCCGTCGCGGGCGGCGCCGTCTTGCGGCCCGACAACCGCCGCCTCATCGCCGCGAGCGGCACCGTGGTCTGGCTCCGGGCCCGGCCCGAGACGTTGGCCGCCCGGGTCGGCGACGGCGCGGGGCGGCCGCTGCTCGAGGACGACCCGGCCGGGGCCATGGTGCGTCTCAACGCGGTTCGCTCCCCGCTCTACGCCGAGGTGGCCGACCTCGTCATTGACGTCGACGAGCTGCCCGCCGAGGAGGTCGCCCGTCGCATCCTCGCAGCGGCCGGCGCCCCGGCCGACGGCGTTCCCGCGGCCGAGACCAGGACCGAGTGACGGGGCCCGTGCGCGCCCTCTCCGTCGACCTCGCCGAGCGCTCGTACCCTGTGCTGGTCGGACCTGGCGCGCGTCACGAGGTGGCGCGCTTCCTGCCGCCCGGCGCCAAGTCGGCCGTGATCGTCACGCAGGAGGCGGTCAAGGACGCCGGCTGGGTCGAGGGCCTCGATCCCGGTGTTCCCGCCACGACGTACGTCATCCCCGACGGGGAGGACGCCAAGACCCTCGCCACGGTCGAGGACCTGGCCCGCCGGTTCGCCCGGGCGGGCCTCTCGCGGGCGGACGTCGTAGTGGCCGTCGGCGGGGGGATCGTGACCGACGTCGCGGGATTCGCGGCGGCCACCTATCACCGTGGTACGGCGTACGTGAACGTGGCGACCACGCTGCTCGCCCAGGTCGACGCCGCCATCGGCGGCAAGACGGGGGTGAACCTGCCCGAGGGGAAGAATCTCGTCGGCGCGTTCTGGCAGCCCAACGCCGTGCTGTGCGACACCGAGACCCTCTCGTCGCTCCCTCCGCGCGAGTGGGCCTGCGGCCGCGGCGAAATCGCCAAGTACGCCTTCCTCGGCGACGGGCCCCAGGCGGACCAGCCGATTGAGGAGCAGGTGGCGCGCTGCGCGGGGATCAAGGCGGCGGTCGTGGCCGAGGACGAGCGGGAGGGCGGGCGACGCATCATCCTCAACTACGGCCACACGTTGGGCCACGCGCTCGAGGGCGCCGCGCTGGCCGACCATCACGAGTGGGACCTGCGCCACGGAGAGGCCGTGGCCATCGGGCTGCTCTTCGCGGCCCTCCTGGCGCAACGCCTCGGGCGCATCGACGCGATGCGCGTCGATGAACACCGCAAGGTGATCGGGAGCTTCGACCTCGCCACCGACCTCCCATCCGGTGCCGACGCCGAGGAGCTGGTCACGTTCATGGCCAGGGACAAGAAGGCACAACAGGACCTGACGTTCGTGCTCGACGGCCCCGATGGGGTCGAGCCGGTCCACGGCGTCGCCGCCGCCGACGTGGTCGCTACCCTGGCTGCCATGGGTGCCCGCTCGTGAGCCTCGTCCTGCTCCTCTCGGGGCCCAACCTCAACCTGCTCGGCGAGCGGGAGCCCGCGGTCTACGGGACCGACACGCTGGCCGACCACGTGGCGCGGGCCGAGTCGGCCGCGGGGCGCCACGGGCTGGAGCTCGAACACCTGCAGTCGAACCACGAGGGCGACCTGATCCAGGCGGTCCACGGGGCGCGGGGGAGGGCGGACGCGCTGGTCATCAACGCCGGGGCGCTGAGCCACACGTCGTGGTCGCTCCACGACGCCGTCGCCGCCTTCGACGGCCCCGTCATCGAGCTGCACATCTCCAACCCGGCCGCCCGCGAGCCCTTCCGCCACACCTCGGTGCTCGCCCCGGTCGCGTCGGGCGTCATCGCGGGCTTCGGCGGCCTCGGCTACGAGCTCGCCATCGATGCCGTCGCCGCGCTACTGAAGGGAGCCTGAGCCGTCCATGAGCACGACCACCCGAGCCAACCCCTATGTCCCCGCGACCACATCGCTGCCGCCCATCACCGTGGCCGGGCGACTCGACCGCCTACGTGCAGCCTTCGACCAGCAC
>JBEKVF010000250.1:0-4607 GCA_049514295.1 Acidimicrobiales bacterium | reverse complement strand
TGCTGCAGGCGGAGGATGGATCCCGGCGCCACGGTGAACTGCGAGGTGAACGTCTGGGCGAGGTGCTGACCCTCGGAGCCCAGCACACCGGTGGACCCGCCAGGGACTGTGACGGTCTCGGTCGCGCCGGGCACCAGCGGCCCGGTTGCCTGGAATTGGAGTAGCGACGGCGACAGCACGGCCCAGGACCCGGCGACGGCAGGGGTCAGGGTCGGCATGGGGCTGCCGGGGGCGAGGTCGGTGGAGAACTGCACCGAGATGGTGGACCCGGCGGCGACGTTTGCCCCGGTCGGCGACACGGACGCCACCGTGAGGGCCACCGGGGGAGCGGTGGGGGTGGCCGAGGCCTCGTTGTCGCGCGCGTGGTCGATCACGACGAAACCGCCGGCGGCGAGGACGAGTGCGGCCGCGCACACGGCCACGATCACCCATGCTCGGCGGCCATTCCTCTGACGAACGTGGTCTCCGGACATGACAGCCCGGATTCTACGGGATTATCGGGGTCCTACAGGCCCAATTCGCCCCTCAATGCGGCGGTGATGGCCGAGAGACGGTCCTCGTCGGTCACCTTGGCCCCGTCCGACTCCCGCACGTAGAAGGCGTCCACCACAATTTCGCCCAGCGTCGAGACCCGGGCGGAGACCACGTCGAGGTCCGCCTCGAACAAGGCCCGGGTGATCCGGTGCAGCAGTCCGATCTGGTCCGGCGCCCGGACCTCCAGGACGGTGGCGGTCTCGGACGCCTCGTTGTCGACGCTGACATCGCTGCCCGGGAGGTGGGCAGCTGAGCCCCGCCGGAGGGGGTAGACCCGCTCGCGCTCGGTGAGCCGCTCGCCGATGGCCATGCTGTCGGAGAGCACGGCCGCCAGGTCGTCGCGCAGCTTGGCGGTGTCGGGCCAGGTCCCGCGGGCGACCTCGACGGTGAACACCTCGACCGCTACGCCGTCATCCCCGCTCACGTTGGCGGCCTGCACGTTCATGCCGTTGAGGGCCAGGGCACCCGCCACGGAGGAGAACAGCCCGCGGCGGTCCGGAGCGGCCACGATGACCTGGGGCGGCTGCAGCGACACCGATGGCAGCCCGGTCTGGCGCACCTCCTCCATGAGGTCCTGGTTAGCCGCCAGGATGGGGTCCGGCCCGGCCGGCTCGGTCTCACCCTGGAGCACGCGGTCGGTGCGCTCGACGAGGTCGGCGACGAGGCCGGCCTTCCAGGGTCCCCAGGCCGAGGGGCCCGTGGCCCGGCTGTCGGCCTCGGTCAGGGCGGCGAGGAGGTGCAGGGTCAGGCGGTTGCCCGCGGCGCGGGCGACTCGGGCAATGGTGGTCGGGTCGTCGAGATCGCGCCGGGTCGCCGTGTCGGGCAGCAGCAGATGGTGGCGCACCAGGTCCACGAGCACCGCGACGTCGGCGGGCGAGAAACCCATGCGCGTGGTGATGCGCTCGACGACCTCCATGCCGACAGTCGTGTGGTCACCGGGGAAGCCCTTGCCGATGTCGTGCAGGAGCGCGCCGACGAGCAGCAGGTCCGGTCGTTCGACCGTGTCGGTCAGCTCGGCGGCAAGCGCGGCCGCCTCCAGGAGATGCCGGTCGACGGTGTAGGTGTGGTAGGCGTTGCGCTGGGGCTTGTTGCGGACGGCGGACCACTCCGGGATGAGGCGCGCGAGCAGGCCGTGCTGGTCGAGCGACTCCATCTTGTCGATGGCGGGACGGCCCAGGCCGAGCAGTGTGACCAGTGCCTGGCGGGTCTCGGCCGCCCAGGGGTCGCCGGGCGGGGGCACGCGATCGGCCAAGCGGTGCAGCGAGCCTTTGGCGATAAGCCGGTTGTGCTCGGCCGCAGTGGCGGCCAGGCGCAGCGGCAGTGAGGCGTCATCGGAGACGGGCGCCAGCGGGGTGAGCGCGATCTCACCGTCGACCTCGACCATGTCGGGGCCGAGATCGGCCGGCGCGTGCGCCGGCCCCGCGTCGGGCGCGCCGCGGCGGAAGCGGCGCCTGGGCGGCGGGGTGGGATCCCACAGGCGGCGACGGCGCCAGACGTCGTCGCTGACCCAGGCGATCTGCCGCCCGGCCGTCGAGACGGCCAGCATGAGCGCGTCGGCGTCGGGGAAGCCGAGCGCGGCAGCCACTTGATCCTGGTCCTGCAGCAGGAGCTTGTCGTGCTCGCGCTGGGCCATGCGGTGCAGCTCGACCCTGGTGGTGGTGAGCAGTGCTTCCGCCCCGTCGAGCGACGCCAGGTCGGCGTAGTCGGCCAGCAGCGGGGCGTAGGCCGAGATGGCGCGCAGGACGCTGACGTCGCGCAGCCCGCCGTGGCTCTCCTTGAGGTCGGGCTCGAGCAGGAAGGCGACGTCGCCGGCCGTCTTGCGGCGCTCGGCCATCTGCACCTCGAGCAGGGGCAGGTACTTGGTACCCAGCCGCTCGCGCCAGGCGGCGCGCGCCTTCTCCAACAGCGGATCGGCCACCTTGGGCTCGCCCCAGATGAGGCGGCCATCGAGGAGGCCGAGCGCGACACGAGCGTCCTCGGCGGCCGCGGTGAGCACCTCCACGGGTTTGCGCACCGAGTGGTCCAGGTGCACGCCCTCGTCCCACACGGGGTACCAGATGGCGTCGGCGACGGACTTGATGTCTCGGTGGCCGTTGTGGACGAGCACCACATCGAGGTCGCTGAAGGGGCACAGCGATCGCCGTCCGTACCCGCCCACGGCCAACAGGGCCAGGTGCCGCTTGTTGTCGCCGGCCGCCCGGTCGGCCAGCCCGGAGAGCCAGGCGTCGGCCTCGGCGGCGTAGCGCCGGCAGAATCCCACTCCCATCAGGCCGGGCTCGGCGAGCAGCTTGCTCCGCCGTTCTCGCAGCGACGCTTCAGCGGGCATGGCGGGAACGTAGCATTGGGTTTGTGAGCAAAGACGTAACCAGTAGGGAAGGCAAGAAGCCCGTGACCTTCTCACATGCCGTCGCCATGACGGCAGTGGGTGTGGTCGGGGCGATCGTGGCCTTCTGGATCCTCGCCAGCCTGGCCGGCATCATCCTCTTCTTCGTGAAGATCGCGGTCATCATCGCCCTGATCGGAGGGGTGTTCTGGCTGGTGTCCCGCCTGAGGCACTGACGACCCGCCAACGGGCTGGGCCAGGGCGAGGCGTCGCCGGCCGTTAGGCTGGCCGCCCGTTCGTGTTGGTGCGCGGCGGCGTGGCCGAGTGGTTTAGGCAGGGGCCTGCAAAGCCCCGTACGGCGGTTCGATTCCGCCCGCCGCCTCTTTTTGTTTGTCCAGGTGGGGGACACCCTTCGTCATTTCGCTTCGCTCCGAGCGCCCGTTTCATGTCGCGGATGTACCGCGTCTCCTCACGGACGGAGGGGGACCGGAGCGGACTCCTGCGCATTCTGCCGTCGTGATCACGTCATCGAGATAGCTGGCGTTCGCCTTGCTCCGCTCCGCCGTGGCGTGCTGGTCGCGCAGGGCGGCCACGGGCGACGAGTGGCCGATGGCCGCCATCAGCTCCCGCAGTGTCACGTTGGGACTGCGTGCGATGACCGTCGCCGCATGGTGCCGGAGATCGTGCGGACGGACGCCGCTCACGCCCACGGCGCTCCAGGCGTTCGACAGGTCAGCTCGGCGGAGCGGGAGGCCGGACGGGCGGGTGAAGACGGGAGCATCCGGTCCGCCCTTCACGTGATCGCGCAGATGTTCCTCGAGGTCGACGAGGACCAAGGAGGGGAGAGCGACGGTCCGGTACCCAGCGTCGCTCTTCGGGGCCGTGAGAACCCGCCCCTGGCCCGTGATCTCGTGGGACTGGCGGGCGACCGTCACGGTGCCGTGCAGCAGGTCGATGTCCCGGCGCTGTAGGCCGAGCAGCTCTCCGGTCCGCAGCCCGGCGCAGCCGTCAAGGGCCGCTCCGCTGGCCTAGCGGCCTCCCTTGGCTGCTGCTTGTCCCGGGCGATGCCCTACGCCCCGTACGACTCCGGGGGCATGCCCCGCTTGGATATGGGCCGCGCGGTAGGGGGCACTCCTGCGCTCGGTAGCCTGGCCGAAGCGCAGAACCTCACACACCCCGCCGGCGCTCCGTTACAGGGAACTTGCGGATGCGTCTTCTGGTGGAGATGAATCGTTGCAGCGCGTCTGCGCGCCCCGATTCACTGATCCTGTGCGGGCACTGGCGACTTGCCGGAGACCCGTGAACCTGCAGACGGATCGGGCGGCGTCGCTCGCGCCGCGTAGCGTGGCGATAGGTCGAGGAGAAGAGGTGGGTCCCTAGTCCATGTGGGTACGAAGACGCCGTCAGCCCCGGCTCACGGTTGCCGAGGGAGCCGTCTCCGATCACGGGCCGACCCGCGTGGCTCTCGGGACGCCCAAGGCTCCCCCTCGGCGGTACCTCTCCTGGACGGTGTTGGCCATGATGACGGTGGGATCCGTCGGCTATCTCGGGTCGGCACCGGCCACGTCGGTCTTCGGTCTCGCCTCGGTGTTCTTGTACGTCGTCCCTGCATTCGTGTTCCTGGTGCCCGAGTTGAGTCCCGGCGGGTGGTGTACGAGGTCCTGAGGTGCGACGTCCCTCGCATCAACCTGTTCTGTGATTGGTGATCCTATGTTGCGCTGTCGGTGGCGGCCTCCTTCCCGGTGGCGTC
>JBEKVF010000249.1:0-4615 GCA_049514295.1 Acidimicrobiales bacterium | reverse complement strand
AAGGCGCACTCGACGCTGAGGATGGCCGGTATCTAGCTGTGCGGCTGTACGACACGGCACGGGGCTAGGTGGTGGCGTTCGTGCCGGGTCCCGTGGTGACGATGTACTCGTGCGGCATCACGCCCTACGACTCCGCGCACCTCGGGCACGCCGCCGTCTACCTGTACTTCGACATGCTGCAGCGGCGCCTCCGGGACGCCGGCCACGAGACGAAGCTGGTGCGCAATGTCACCGACGTCGACGACGACATTTTGCGCAAGGCACGCGAGCTCGGTGTGCACTACCTGGACCTGGCTGCCGAGGAGATGGCGCGCTTCGACGCCGAGATGGGGCTGCTGAACCTGCTGCCCGTCTACTCCGAGCCGCGGGCCACCTCGGCGATCTCGGAGATCCTCTCGCTGATCGGCGCCGCACTCCAGGGTGGCCACGCCTACGAATCGGGGGGCTCGGTGTACTTCAGCGTGGCGACCTTCCCCGAGTTCGGGCGCATCAGCGGGTACGACAGGACCCGCATGCTCGAGCTCGCGGCGGAGCACGGAGGACGGCCCGACGACCTCAACAAGCGTGACCCGCTGGACTTCGTGCTGTGGCAGCCGTCCCTCCCCGACGAGCCCGCCTGGGAATCGCGCTGGGGGCCGGGACGACCCGGGTGGCACATCGAGTGCTCGGCGCTGGTGCTGCGCGAGCTGGGCGAGACGATCGACATCCATGGGGGAGGGCGCGATCTCGTGTTCCCGCACCACGAGTGCGAGACGGCCCAGTCCGAGTCGGTGACCCACAAGCCCTTCGTGCGGCTGTGGTTCCACGTGGGCCTCGTGGGTTTCGAAGGTACGAAGATGTCGAAGTCGCTGGGCAACCTCGTCTTCGTGGGGGACCTGTGCAAGGAGTGGGACCCGGCCGCGGTCCGGTTGGCCCTGCTGGCCCACCACTACCGGAGGGACTGGGACTGGCAGACCGGCGAGGACATGCCGGCCGCCGCGGCGCGGCTGGCGCTGTGGAGGAGCGCACCAGAGGGCGAGGGTGCGGCGGGTTTGTCGGCGGTTCGGGCGGCGCTCGACGACGACCTCGACACGCCCGGCGCGCCCTCGACGAGGAGGCGACCGCCGGCCGGGCGGTGGTGGCCGGTGCGCGGTTGCTGGGCATCGACCTGTAGCGGGGCGCCGCTCGTGGCTCTCCGCGGGGGACTGACCCAAACTGCGAGTGGAGACGAGCTCCCTCTGGACTCCAACGGATTTGGCTAGAAAGACGTCGGAAGGACTTTGATTCCAAATGTTCTCGCCACCTCTTGGATGATGGGCATGTGGCAGCTCCTTTTCGTTTTCTTCCCGGTGGGCTAACCCTCTCGATTTTGGTCAAGCTCAGCGTGGCTCACCGTCGCCTGCAGCCCAGCGCGTTCCTCGAGTTGCGCGAGCTCTCCTTCGGTGTCGGCTGCGGTTGCGTGCTCGCCCAGGACCAGGACCTGGACCGGTTATCAAGATCGGGGGAGTACCCGACCATGTCGTTTATGCACTGACACCCGAAGGGCCGGGAGTTCATCACCATTGGCTTGCGGCTGAGCCGCTCGAATAACCCTGGTCGGTCAGCCGTGCAAGTTCCGTGCAAGTTCCGTGCAAGTCTTGCGCTCAACAGCACGAAACGCAGTGAACGGAGCGACCCCACCATAATGGCCTGACCTGCCGAAACGGACCGCAACGGTTCACAGCGTACGAAACGAAACATCGAGAACACGCTTTCCTAAACCGTGTGCGAAGGTTCGAATCCTTCCGGGGGCGCTCCGCGAGTGTTCCGGCAAGTACCCAACGGCAACGGCCGTAAAACGCCGTGCGTGATGTCCGCTGGAATGTCGCTCCAGTGAGGGCGAGCGTCTACGAGTCGCGCGTGCCGTGCAGTTCGACCCGGACGCTGATCTCGGGATACACGCGGATCATGAGCATGCTGGGCGGCTTCATGCCGAATTCACGGATGTCGAAGACGTAATCACCGATCAACGAGACCCCCTCCTCGTGGACCTCGATGTGCATCTCGTGCTCGAAGGTGCGCGTCTTGCCGTGGAAGGAGATGTCTCCCGTCACGACGTAGTGGGCATGCGCGCCGACCGCCGTGATCGCCGAGACGCGACCGGCGATGGTCGGGAACCGCCGCGCATCCATTCGGCGACGCAGCTCATGGTCATAGAGCTGGTTGCCCGAGGTGAGCCTGTCGACTGCGAGCTCGAGCTCGCCGGACACCGGGAGGTCGAGATCGAGACTGCCGTCGCTGCGCACGGAGGTCTCGAACCAGCCGGTGATGCCACGCGTTTCGGTGTTGATCGGGTGCAGGCTCGAGCGCCCGCTCACCCAGACGCACGAGCGCACGGAATCAAAGGTGTAGCGGGCCGGCGCCATTCGCCGATTATGCGTTCCGCGGGGTGTCGAAGGCCGCATCTCGCTCTCGGACCGCCTGGCGCAGCCCGAGCTCGGCGATGCGCTCCGAGAACGCCCGCGCCTCGGGGGCGCGGTGGCCAACGGCGTCGTTGAGCGCGGCGAACCGCTGCAGCTGCGAGCGTCCCATCAGCTCCACGCCCATGTTGACGACCCTCTTGTTGGCGACGAGCAGATCCCGCCCGATGAGGGCCATGCGCTCAGCCAGCCCGAGCACGACGTCGTCGAGTGCATCCGGCGGAGCCGTCGCGACGACGAGGCCGATGTCCGACGCCTCAATCCCCGAGAGCGTGTCGCCGGTCAGGAGCAGGCGCTTGGTCCACTGGGGGCCGAGGTTGTACAGCCACATGTTGGTCGGCGGGACCCCCATGGAGCGCACCGGGGGAAAGCCGATGCGGGCGTCGGTGGCGGCCACGACGAGGTCGCAGTGCAGCGCGAGGTCCGTTCCGCCCGCCAGGCAGTTCCCCTGCACCTGGGCGATGACCGGGATGGCGCAGTCCCAGACGCGTCCCCACCCGTCCGCCAGTGCGAGCATGGCCGACACGTCACCCTCGATCGCCTCGTGCCGGGGGAAGTCGCCCGGGTCGGTGTCCTCGGCGATGAAGCCGTAGCCCGACGAGAACGACCGTCCCGTGCTGCGGATGATGATGACGCTGGCCCCCGCATCGGCCTCTGCCTCGTCGACCGCCCGCAGGATCTCCCGGATGCAGCGCGGCGTCAACGGGTTGTGGTGATCGGGCCGGTTGAGGGTCAGGCGCCGCACGCGTCCGATCTCCTCGACCGTCAGGGTGGTGAAGCTCGCCGTCACGATGGGCTCCTCGGTTCGTCGCCGGGCACGAGATGGGACTTGAGGACCTTGCCGCTCTCGTTGCGCGGGAGTACGCCGACCACGGTAATGCGGCGGGGAACTTTGTAGTCGGCCAGGCGGGCCAGGAGGAACGAACGCAGTTCGTCGGTGGAAGTGGGCGCGCGGAGGACCACCCAGGCCGCGACGTCCTCCCCGAGGACCGGGTGTGCCACGCCGGCCACGGCCGCCTCCGCCACCGCCGGGTGCTCGAAGAGGGCGGCCTCCACCTCGCCGGGCACGACGTTGTGACCGCCCCGGATGATGATCTCCTTCTCCCGGCCCACGAACCAGAGGTGACCGTCGGCGTCGAGGTATCCCAGGTCCCCGCTCAGCAGCCAGCCGTCGACCCACGTGCGCTCCGTGCCGCCGGGGTCTGCGAGATACGCCCGAGGGCGGCGCGTGCCTCCGATCGCCACCTGCCCGACCTCGCCGGGCGGGAGGGTTGCGCCATCGGGGTCGAGGATCCGCAGCTCGACTCCGGGCAGGGGCGGACCCACGGACCCGAGGTGCCGCCCCCCGTCGCCCAACGGCACGGCGGTGACGGCGCCGAATTCGGTCATGCCGTACCCGCAGAGGATCTCCGTGCCGGGCAGTCCGGCGCCGAAGCGGCGCAGGGTGGCGGTTGAGATGGGCGCGCTCCCGATGTTGAGGACGGCGAGGCTCGAGAGATCCGCCGCCTCGAAGCGAGGGACGCCCACGAGGAGCTCGACCATCGCGGGCACGAGGAACGCCGCCACTGGGCGGTCGCGTTCGACCGAGTCGATCCAACGCTCCGGGTCGAAGCGCGGGAGGAACCACCCGCTGAGCCCGCCGCGCATCGGTCCGCAGACCAGGAGCGAACCGCTGGTGGTGGCGAAGGGCGAGGAGGAGAGGAACCCCAGCCCGAGCCAGGCCGTCGGGACTCTGTCGGTGGTCGAGAGCCCGCCGTGGCGCACGACCACGCCCTTCGGCTCGCCCGTGGTCCCCGAGGTGTACATGATGTCGGCGACGTCATCGGGTGTGAGCGCCTGTTCCACGTCGCCGTCATCGGGGGAGAGGAGCCCTGCCCAACCGCCGCCCGTGGTGCTGACGACGGTCGGGACGGCGGCGAGCAGCTCGTCGTGCACCTCTCCGCACAGCAGGACCGAAGCACCCGCATGACGCAGGATCCGCGCCTGCTCGGCGGGACCGAGCCGGGCCAGGAGTGGCACCGCCACCGCCCCGGCCTTGTGGATGGCCATGTACGACACGATCCATTCGAGCGGCTCATCGCTGCCGATGAGGAGCCCCACCCGGTCGCCGTGCTCGAGCCCGTGCTCCCTCAGGCCCCGTGCGAGGCGGTTGGAGCGTCGGTGCCACTCGTCGAAGG
>JBEKVF010000248.1:0-4616 GCA_049514295.1 Acidimicrobiales bacterium | reverse complement strand
TTGGTGCCAGAGTGGTGCTGTTCACCATGCCCTACGTCGACCCGAGTGACCGGCAGCCCGATGGCCTGCCCTGGTCGGAGAACATGCCGTCGCGCGTGCGGGCCTACAACGCGCTCGTGCGGCAGGTCGCCCGTTCGGACCCGGGCGAGATAAGCGTGATCGACCTCAACCGGATGCTCAGCCCGGCGGGGGTCTACACGGCCTCACTCGACGGTGTCGCCGTGCGCTGGCCCGACGGCGTCCACATCAGCACGGCAGGCGGCCAGCTGCTGCAGCCTCAGATCCTGCCCGAGATCGATCGCATCGGCATGGAGGACGAGACGGCGGCAAGGGCCCAGGGGTGACAGGCCACGAGCCGCCGGAGGCACCGGCGGCCGAGGTCGTCGTCGAGTCCGTGCCGGCGGCGATGTCGCTCGCACCCAATGCGGTCGGCCCCAACCTCGGGGCGGAGCTCCTCCTCGATCCGGAGGCGCGGCCCGGCGTCGACTCGATGCGGGCCGGCCTGCTGCAGGCCAGCCCGCTGGCGGCCGCCGGTGTGCTGGCCAACGGGGCCAGTGTCGTCCTCACCTTCGCCCTGGCCCGCCTGCTCACGCCCCACAGCTATGGCGTCCTGAACCAGCTGACCGCCCTGTACCTCATCCTCTCCATGCCTGGCTCGGCGGTGGTCGTGGCCGTGGTACGGCGGGTGACGCTGTGGCACGAGGACGGGAGCGGCCACCTGGTCCGGCGTTGGGCCGGGCGGGTGCACCGGCAGGGCACCATGCTCGTCCTCATCTGGGCGGTCATCGTGTTCGTCAGCCGGCACAGCGTCGCGGTGGTGCTGAACCAGCAGAGCGGCATCGGCATCGCGGCGATCCTCACCGCCGCCGCCTTCTTCGTGCTCCTGTCGCTCGACCGCGGCCTCCTGCAGGCCCACCGCGCCTACCGGCCGCTGGGGGTCAACCTCCTGGTCGAGATGGGGGTGCGCCTGGCCGCCGTGCTCGTGCTGGTGCTGGCCGGATACGGGCCCTCGGGTGCCGCGGTGGGCGTCCTGATCGGCGAGGTCGTGGCGGCCGCGCACGCGCGCTATGCCGCGGTGCGGGTCTGGTCGGGTGGCCAGGGTCCCCGTGTCTGGGTAGCCGGGGGCTGGGTCGCGGCGGTGCGCCCCGACCCCGTGCTGGACGGCGGCGCGGTGGTGCGCCGCACGGTGGTGCTCGACCTCGTGGTCGCATCGGTCTCGCTGTCCATGGTGGCGGTACTGCAGAACGTCGACGTGCTGGTGGTGGGTAGGGACAACCCGACCCACAGTGGGGCCTACGCCGCGGTGTCGGTCACGAGCAAGGCCATCGTCTTCGGGGCCATTGTCCTCGGCGGCTACCTGCTCCCCGAGGCGGCCATCCGCTGGCGCCAGGGCGGCCATGCGCTGCGGCAGCTGGCCGTCGTGCTCGTGCTGCTCGCCGTCCCCTCGGTGCTCCTGCTGGGCGTGGCGCTGGCTGCGCCCGAGGAATTGCTCCAGGTGGTCTTCCATCACGACTACACATCCGCCGCCGACGCGCTGGCGCCGCTGGTGCTCGCCATGATCCTGCTGAGCGTCTCGGTGGTCCTCACGATGTACTTGCTCGCCGTGGGCCGGCGTTGGGTGGCGGCCGTCCTCGTTGGGGGTGCCGCCGCCCTGACCACGGCCGTGCTCCAGGTGCACGGGGCGCCCCGCGCCACGGCGTTGGTCGACCTGGGTGTGCAGGCAGTCGTGCTGCTGGTGATCGTGACCGGGTTCACCCTGGTCCACCGGAGGGTCCGGGTCGGGAAGCGGGCCGCAGGGCTAACCTGACCGGATGGGTGACGACTCGGGGCCGGTCGCTGCGGCGGCCGGCGGGGGACATCGCCCCGACGACGCGCCGTCCGACCCCGAAGTCCTTGCCTCAATCGCGGCGGAGGCCGGCATCCGCCGCATCCATATCGTGGCCTGGCGGGACCTCGACGACCCCGAGGCGGGCGGGTCCGAGCTCCATGCCCACAAGGTCGCGTCGCTGTGGGCCGCTGCTGGTCTCGAAGTGACGTTCCGCACCTCGGCTGTCCCCGGCGCGCCGCAGGCGCTGACCCGTGATGGCTACCGCGTGGAGCGGCGTGCCGGGCGCTACGCCGTGTTCCCCGGCGCGGCCTGGGAGGGCATCCGCATGGGGCACCGGCCGGGCGACTCCCTCGTCGAGATCTGGAACGGCATGCCCTTCCTGTCGCCGCTGTGGTATCGGGGCCCTCGTGTGGTCTTCCTGCACCACGTCCATGCCGAGATGTGGGGCATGGTGCTGCCGCCGCTGCTGGCCCGACTGGGCGACACCGTGGAGCGCCGCATCGCGCCGCGCATCTACCGCTCGAGCCGCATCGTCACCCCGTCCGAGTCCTCACGCGCCGAGATCATCGACATGCTCGGCCTCCGGCGCGAGCGCATCACCGTGGCGCCCCCCGGGGTGGATGCCCGCTACTCGCCGGCGGGCCAGCGCTCGCCGACGCCCCTCGTGGTGGCGGTGGGGCGCCTGGTGCGGGTCAAGCGCTTCGATGCCCTGCTGCGGTCGCTGGCCAAGGTCAAGGCCGACCAGCCCGAGCTGCGGGCCGTCCTGATCGGCGAGGGGAACGAGCGCCCCGCGCTGGAGGCTCTGCGCGAGGAGCTCGGCGCGACGGACTGGGTGAGCATGCCCGGGCGCGTGGACGACGAGGAACTGGTGTCGTGGTACCGGCGGGCCTGGGTGGTGGCGAGCAGCTCGCAGCGCGAGGGGTGGGGCATGACCCTGACGGAGGCCGCGGCCTGCGGGACGCCCGCGGTGGCCACCGCCATCGCGGGCCACGCCGACGCGGTGCTCGACGGCGAGTCCGGCCTGCTGGTGGACGACCCGGCCGAGCTCTCGGTGGCGCTCGGCCGGGTGCTGGGCGACGAGGTGCTGCGCAGCCGCCTCTCCAAGGGAGCGTTGGCGCGGGCCCGCTGGTTCACCTGGGACGTCACCGCGCGCCGCGCCCTCGAGGCGCTGGCCGGCGAGGCCGTCGCGACGTCCTGACGGTCAGCCGTCGATCCCCACGATCGGCGTGTTGAGCGGGAGCGACAGAGTGGAACGGGCGGACACCGACTGCGCCCTCATGGCACGGCGGCCGAGCGGCTTCCTGACCCGTAGCCCGAGGGCCGAGATCACCGCATCGGCGACCAGCAGCACCATGCCGAGCCAGATGAGGTTGCCGGCGTTGACGAAGGATCCCGCCCAGTTCGAGCCCGGCAGGTAGTGGTGCACGTTCTGTCCCTGGACGACGGTGATGCTGCCGGCGATGACGAAGGCCACCGCGCCCACGGTTGCCGCGGCACGCGCCCACGGGACCAGCAGCCCGAGCGTCACGACCCCCGCGACGACGAGCCCGGCCAGCGGCGGCGTCACGAGGGTGGCCACACCACCGGTGATGATGCCGATGAGCAGCGCCCTGGGGTAGTGCCGCCAGCCGCGCTGGCGCTGGTCCTTGGGTGGCGGTGTGTAGGGCATGGCCAGGGCCGCCGGATCGAAGGGCTCGGCCTGCCGCTCCGGGGCGTCGGGCCCGGCCGGCCCACGCAGCCGGCGCGGGAGCTTGCCGCGCACCCATCGGCGGGCGCGGGCGGGGAGGAAGCCGAGCAGCAGGCACAGGACCAGGGTCGCCGCGGACACGGCGAGCGCGGCCCAGACCTCTCGCTGGGGTGTCCAGGTCAGCTCGACCGAGAAGCCCGGGCCTCCGAGCTCGTGCAGGTCCGCCGCGCTGACGTGCCATCCGTTGGCGAACCCGTCGACGAGCTGGGGGGGACCGAGGTCCACCGCGTGCGAGCCGGCCGCGGCACCGGGGCCCGGCTCGGCCACGGCCTGCCAACCCTTGTTGACGCTCTGGCCCAGCACGAGCTCGAAGGACTGCGCGGCTCCGGAGACGGCGGCGCCATGGTTGTCGATGTGCGACGCCGTCGCGGTGACCGTCGGGGCCGGACCGGGCTGGGTTGCCGCGAGCTGCGGCGTGCCGGCCGTCGTGGGGAACACGGCGGGGCCGGGGCCGCCTCCCGCCGCCGAGTCGAGGGCGAGCTGGTCGATGTTCCATCCCGTGCAGGTGGTGGGGGTGCTCGCGCAGGGCGGGTTGTGGCCGGCCACCGTCTGCACGACGTGCGGTCCGGCGCCCAGCGCGATCCCCTTCGCGTCGGGACCGCAGGGCACGATCTGTGCCTCACCGTTGTCGAGCGCGTGCTGGGCCGACCCGACGACCGCCACGTCGACCGGCTGGCCGTCGATGGTCAGCAGGTTGGAGACGCAGTTCCCAGGAAGGTTCGCCGGCACCGGGGCTGCCCGCACGCCGGGGATGCCGATCTCCGCGATCCCCAGCGGCAGCGCCAGCGGTCCGGCGGAGTAGTAGTTCGCCGCGTACTCGGGTCGCACGCCCGTGAACGTGATGGAGAAGTGCGAGCCGGTGACCGCCGGGAAGGAGACCGGCACCGTGGTGACGGCCCCGGGGACGTTGCTGTCGGCGATGGGCGGGAGCGTCACCTGCCGCACCTGGTTGCCCGAGGTGATCGTCATGGCGGTGGGGACGGAGTGCCGTCCGTCCGCGATCACCTGCATGGCGAGGCTGCTGAGCGCCTGCGGCTTCTT
>JBEKVF010000247.1:0-4666 GCA_049514295.1 Acidimicrobiales bacterium | reverse complement strand
TGTTCGCCTCGTCGGCCTTCGTCCCCGTCGCCACCATGCCGGGCTGGCTGCAGGGCTTCGCCTATCACCAACCCGTGACCCAGGTGGTCAACGCGGCGCGGTCGCTCATGGTGGGCGGCGTCCTGCACGACACGGGCGCCGTGGAAGCGGCGTTGTTGTGGTGCGCCGGCCTGCTGGTGGTCCTGGCCCCGGTCGCCGTGCGCAAGTACCGCCGGGTCGCCTGAGCGTCCCGCTCCGCCTACTCCTCGCCGGTGCGCCGGCGCAGCTCGGACACCAGGTCGGCGATGGGTACGCGCACCTGCTCGGTCGTATCGCGGTCGCGCACCGTGACGGCGTCGTCCTCGAGGGAGTCGAAGTCGACCGTCACGCACCACGGCGTCCCGATCTCGTCCTGGCGCCGGTAGCGCCGGCCGATACTCTGGGTCACGTCGTAGTCGCACATGAAGTGCGGCTGCAGGGTGGCCAACACCTTGCGGGCCACGGGCTCGAGCGTGTCCTTCTTCGAGAGCGGCAACACGGCCACCTGGTAGGGCGCCAGCCGCCAGTGCAGGCGCAGCACGGTACGGGCCTCGCCGCCCACCTCGTCCTCGGTGTACGCCGCCAGTAGGAACGCCATCATCGTCCGCGTGGCGCCGGCCGCCGGCTCAATCACGTAGGGCGTGTACCGCTCGTTGGTCTGGGGGTCGAAGTAGTCCAGGGCCACGCCCGACTTGGCGGCGTGTGCCGAGAGGTCGTAGTCACCCCGGTTGGCGATGCCCTCGAGCTCGTCCCAGCCCCAGGGGAACTCGAACTCCACGTCCGCCGTGCCCCGCGAGTAGTGCGAGAGCTCGCTCGGCTCGTGATGGCGCAGGCGGAGCTTGTCGGTCGGCATGCCGAGGTCGAGGTACCACTGCATGCGCTCGGCGAGCCAGTAGTCGAACCACTTCGGGGCCTCGTCGGGCGGGACGAAGTACTCCATCTCCATCTGCTCGAACTCGCGGGTGCGGAACACGAAGTTCTGCGGGGTGATCTCGTTGCGGAAGGACTTGCCCACCTGCGCGATGCCGAAGGGCGGCTTCTTGCGCGTCGTACCGAGCACGTTGGCGAAGTTGGTGAACATGCCCTGGGCCGTCTCGGGGCGCAGGTAGGCCACGTGGCCCTCGTCCGTCACCGGTCCGGCGTGGGTCTTGAACATGAGGTTGAAGGCCCGCGCCTCGGTGAGGTCCCGCGAGCCGCAGTTGGGGCAGATCCCGTCGATCTTGTCGGCCCGCCAGCGCTCGTGGCAGTTCTTGCAGTCGACCAGGGGGTCGGTGAAGGTGGCCAGGTGCCCCGAGGCCTCCCAGACGGCGGGCGGGCCCAGGATGGCGGCGTCGAGCCCGACGACGTCGTCGCGCTGCTGGACCATGGCGCGCCACCAGGCGTTCTTGACGTTGCGCAGCATGTTGACCCCGAGCGGGCCGTAGTCGTAGGTGGAGCGGAAGCCGCCGTAGATCTCGGCCGAGGGGAAGATGAAGCCCCGGGTCCGGCACAGGCGCACGACCTTCTCCATAAGGTCGTCAGCGGGGGCACCGGCGGTCTCGGTCATCGGTGCAGGATACCGGAGCGGATTCTGGCCCCGACCTCGTTGGCCAGCAGCCGACCCCGCACGGTGAGCACGGCCCGCCCGTCTTCGCGGGCCACGAGGCCCTCGAGCTCCTCGGGGCGCTCCAGGCACTCCCACGGCACGCCGCGCCGCAGGCGCAGGGAGAGGGAGTGCGCCTCGAACTCGCGCTGGGCGGGGGTGAGCACCTCGCGCCCCCCTTCGGGCGACCGGGCGCCCTCGACGGCGTCGATGTAGCGATCGGGTGTCCGCACGTTCCACCAGCGCGCCCCGTCGCGGTGCGAGTGGGCGGCCGACCCGATGCCCGCGTAGTCGCCCTGCTCCCAGTAGAGGTGGTTGTGCCGGCACTCGTGCCCGGGCCGGGCCCAGTTCGAGATCTCCTCCCAGGCGTAGCCGGCCGCGCTCAGGACCTCCTCGGCGCGCTCGTAGCGCCGCGCCTGGGCGTCGTCGTCGGGATGGCGGGCCGGGTCCCGGGCCAGCGGTGTGCCGGACTCGAGGGTGAGGCCGTAGGCCGAGATGTGCGGTGGCGGGTGCGCCAGCCCGAGGACGTGGTCGAGCGTGGCGGCCCAGTCGCCGTCGCTCTCGGTGGCGGCCCCGAAGATGAGGTCGAGGTTCCAGGTGGCGAACCCGACGGCGGCCACCGCGGCGGACACGGTCTCGGCGGCGTGGGGCACGCGGCGCCGGCCGAGGCCGGCCAGGACGTGGGCCTGGGTCGACTGCAGGCCGAAGGAGACGCGGGTCACCCCGGCGCGTCGATAGGCACCGAGGTGGGCCTCGTCGGCGTCCTCGGGATTGCACTCGACCGTGACCTCGGCGCCGGGCGCGCGCGGGATGGCGTCGAGGATGCGACAGAGGGTGTCGGGATGGAGGCGGGACGGGGTCCCCCCTCCGAAGAAGACGGAGGTGGCGGGCGCGAGATCACCCGCCCCGGCGGCGCGCTGGAGCTCGAGGACGCAGGCGTCGGCGTAGCGCTCCATCAGGTGGTCGCGGTCGGTGTAGGTGGCGAACGCGCAGTAGTCGCAGCGCTCCCGGCAGAACGGGACGTGGACGTAGACGCCGAAGGGGGTCAAAGGCTGGCGGTGGAGCGCACCGAGCGGATGCGGCGGTCGAGGTGGACCTCCATCGCCCCGGTCGCCAGCTCGGCCACCTCGTCAGCAGCGGGCGGCGGCGGCCCCGCCAGCACGGCGGCCAGATCGCCGCCGAGGATCCTGTTGAGGAGCACGAGCGCGGCCGCGCTCATGGAGCGGCCGCTGCGGTGCGCCCGGCACAGGGTGCCGCCGGCGACGAGGTCGAAGGCCACCAGCTCCACCGTGCCGTCGGGCTCGCCACAGGCGGCGCACTCCTCGAGCACGGGGCCCGCACCCTCGAGGACGAGGGCCTTGAGGAAGAACGCCGGCGCCACCAGCGTCGGGTCGGCCTGCACGTCGGCCATGGCCCCGAGCGCGCCCACCAGCATGGAGTAGAGCCGGGGGTCCGGGTGGCGCTCCTGGGCCATCTGGTCGGACACCTCGACGAGCGCCATGCCGCGGGACAGGCGCTCGAGGTCCTCGCGGATGGGCCGGAACGAGTCGAGCACCTCGACCTGGTTCACGATGTCGAGGTCGCTCCTCCCCTGCCACAGGAGGAGGTCCACGTTGGTGAGCGGCTCGAGGCGGCCGCCGAACTTGGAGGTGGTGCGGCGCACGCCCTTGGCCACGGCGCGCACCTTGCCGTGACTCTCGGTCAGGAAGACGACGATCTTGTCGGCCTCGCCGAGGCGGTAGGTGCGCAGGACCACGCCCCGGTCACGGAAGAGGCTCACCGGTCGGCGCGGGGTGGGGGGTGGGCGGGGGCGCGGGGGCAGTAGCGCTCGCCCCGTCGTTCTGCCTCGGCCACCGCGCGGCGGGCCTCGGCGGCCGCGTCGGCGGCCCGGTCGTGGGCCTCCTGGGCGGGCCGGACGCGGGCCTGCGCGGCGGCGCCGTGCGAATGGCGGCCGTAGAGCAGGTTGCCCCCGGCGACGAGCGCCGCCAGGACGAGCGCCACGAACACGATCAGGCCGGCGTGCATGGCGACGGCCGCGATGACGACGAAGATGGCGAGGAGGGCGATCCCGGCGATCAGGGCGATCCGGGTGGTGGTCATGGCCCCTCCAGTTTCGCAGCTGGGCGCCCCGCGGTGGGTCGGCCGGGGTGCGGCGGTCCCGGCCAGGGATTCAGGTCAGGGATCCGGTCAGGGATTGACGGCGCCGAACCTGCGGACCCGGCGCTGGTACTCGATGACGGCCTCGTAGAGGTGCCCCCGGCGCATGTCGGGCCACAGGGTCTCGGGGAAGACGAGCTCGCTGTAGGCGATCTCCCAGAGCAGGAAGTTCGAGATCCGGGTCTCGCCCGAGGTCCGGATGACCAGGTCGGGGTCGGGCATGTCGGGGAAGTAGAGGTGGCGCCGGATGGCCTTCTCGTCGACCTTGGAGGCCGAGGTGCCCTCGGCGACGAGGGCGCGCACGGCGTCGACGATCTCGGCGCGGCCGCCGTAGTTGAAGGCCATCGTCATCACCATGCGCGTGTTGTGCTTGGTCAGCTCAATCGACTCGTCCATGCGCTTGAGCACCCGCCGGGGCACCCGCCAGTCACGCCGGCCGGCGAAGCGGATCTGCACGCCCTTCTCGTTGAGCTCGTCGCGGCGGCGCATGAGGAGCGACTGGTTGAAGTTCATGAGGTAGCGCACCTCGTCGGGCGGCCGCCGCCAGTTCTCGGTGGAGAACGCGTAGAGGGTGACCCACTTGACGCCGATCTCGAGGGCGCCGTTGACCACATCGAGGAGCGCTTCTTCGCCGGCGGCGTGCCCCTCGGTCCGCGGCAGCCCGCGGGCGCTGGCCCAGCGGCCATTGCCGTCCATGACGCAGGCCACGTGGACCGGGACGCGGGAGAGATCGAGCTCCGGCGGGACCCGGTCGGTGGTCACCCGCCGAAGCTACCGCGGCGCGCCCGGCCCGAATTCTCGTCACCAGCCGGCGGCGTGTGGGAATGTGTGTCCACCCCCTGCCAGGCGGTGTGGGGTGGAGGCTCAAGGAGGGTCCTCAATGCCAGACCACGCTCGCCCCGACGTCAG
>JBEKVF010000246.1:0-4670 GCA_049514295.1 Acidimicrobiales bacterium | reverse complement strand
GAGCGATCACACCTCCTCAGCGACGACGTCGACCTGGACATGCACATCACGGACGTCACTGCCGTCCTGCACTACGAAGACCTGCGCGATGTCATCCTCGTCGGCCACAGCTACGGCGGGATGGTGATCACCGGTATCGCTGACAGAGCTTCGGACAGAGTTGGACGCCTCGTCTACCTCGATGCGGCCAACCCCGTGAACGGGCAGTCCCTCAGGGATGTGGCCGGGCCGATCATCGAGGCCGCCCGTCCGGCGGGTGCCGTCGTCGACGGGATCGAGCTCGTGCTGCTTCCCGCACCGGAGGCAGGGTTGTTCTACGGGGTCACCGACCCAGCTGACGTGGCGTGGATGGCCGACCGGCTGACGGGGCACCCCTGGAAGTGCTTCGAGCAGCCACTCGACCTGACCAACGAGGAGGCCCTCTGGGCGATACCGCAGTACCACATCGTCTGCACATCGACGTTGGCGACGCGGGGCCCAGCGCTCATGGAGAAGGCCCGGTCCGAGGA
This sequence comes from Acidimicrobiales bacterium, assembly GCA_049514295.1. Lineage (GTDB taxonomy): Bacteria > Actinomycetota > Acidimicrobiia > Acidimicrobiales > RAAP-2 > Bog-473. The sequence goes on along the minus strand of JBEKVF010000246.1, from coordinate 4,161 downwards.
TCGCCTGTGGGACATCGACACCGGGCACGATCTGATGATCATGGAGCCTGATGCGGTGGCAGCGGCCCTGTTAGAGGTCGCGGCCAGGTGAAGACAGATCGTCCTGTTCAGCACATGCTGAGCGAGCTCGGCTTCGCGGTGACGCGGGTCGGCACCGATTTTGAAGGCACCGCCTCGATCGTCCCCGACATGTGCGTGCCGGGCACCGATCATCTGCGGACGTCCCTCCTCGCGACGTGGGCCGACCACCTTTCTGGGCTCCTCGCCGTCACCGTCATGGCGCCGCAGGTTCCGGTCACACTCGGGCTCGAGGTGCACCTCTTTGCTCCTGCACCGGGCTCGGGAGCGGTTCGCTGCGTCGGCACGTCGCTCAAGACCGGGCGGTCGGTCTTCATGGCGAGCGTCGAATTCAGCACGGCGGCGGGTGAACCGGTCGCCGTCAGCACGGGGTCGTTCATGACAGCGCCCGATCGGAGCCTTCGCCTGCCGTCGACGTTCAGCTTCGACGGGCCACAACCCGAGCTGCGCCTGCAGGTCCCCTGGGCGCAACGGGCGGGCTGCGAGCGTCGTGAGCCCGGTGTGGCGGAGCTCCCGCGGTCGGACGACGGGCTCAATTCCTCCAACACGCTCAACGGTGGCCTGATCGCCCTGGTCACGGAGGAGGCGGCTCTGTCGCTGTCGCCCGGCGCGACGTTGTCATCTCTCAGCCTGCGGTATCTGCGGCCAATACGCGTCGGGCCGGCGGTTGCGAGCGCTCAGGCCCGGTCTGGGCTCGGGCAGATAGAGGTGCGCGACGCCGGGAATGACAACCGCCTCTCGGTGCTCGCCACCGCGAGATACTTCGACCGATGAAGAGTCTCCGCTGATGCTCTTCGGACTCCGATTCGACTTCCGCAATCCGGACCTTGCCGGCACTGCCATGGCGGACCGCTATCAGGCGGCTCTCGACATGGCGACTTGGAGCGACCGCCTGGGCTGCGTGAGCATCGCGATCTCCGAGCACCACGGGTCGCCGGACGGGTACCTGCCGAGCCCGATCCCGATGATTGCGGCAATGGCGGCCAGGACGGACACCGTCCACTTCATGATCGCCGCGCTCGTCGCCCCGTTCCACGATCCGCTGCGGCTGGCCGAGGACCTGATCGTCCTCGACAACATCAGTCGGGGACGGGTCGATGTGATCGTCGGGGCCGGCTATGTGCACGAGGAATTCGCGATGTTCGACGTGCCCATGAACGAGCGGGCCGCACGGGTCACCGAGGCGGTGGTGACACTCAAGTCTGCGTTCTCGGGTGAGCCGTTCGAGTATCGAGGTCGAACGGTGCAGGTGACGCCGGCGCCGTTTCGCCCTGGTGGCCCGAGCATCTCACTCGGTGGCAGCAGCGAGGGCGCCGCTCGGCGGGCTGCTCGCATCGCCGACGGGTTCATGCCCTCCGACCCCGAAGTGTGGGATCCCTACCGGGATGAGGTGCAGAAGCTCGGACGGCCGGATCCCGGACCGTGCCCGACCGGACCGACCACCGTCGTCGCGCTGGCGGAGGACGCGGAGGAGGGTTGGGAGCGCATGGCGCCGTTCTTCCTCCATGAGATGAATGCGTACGGGCTCTGGCAGGCCCAGGACGATCTGGCCAACCCGTATCGCACGGTTGCCGACAGCGAGGAGCTCCGGGCGACCGGGAGGTATCGGGTGCTCACCCCCGCACAGTTCGTGGCCGAGGAACAGGCGTCCCCGCAGGGTTTCGTCATGCTCCATCCGCTGTGCGGAGGCATGCCGATCGACCTGGCCTGGTCGAGTTTGCGCCTCTTCGAGCAGGAGGTGCTCCCGGCCCTGGGGTGACGAGGGTCAACAATCCTCACCGTGGCCCGGGCTTTCACGGTCGCGGCGGGAGGAGAGCGTTGGGGTTCATGATGCCGGCAGGATCGAGTGCGCTCTTGAGCTGCCGGAAGGCAGTGAGCTCTGCTTCGCTACGGTTGAGGTGGAGCCAGGGCCGCTTGGCCGTCCCGATGCCGTGCTCGGAGCTGATGCTGCCACCGAGCTCCGCGACGTGGACCAGGACGCGGTCGTCCACGGTCAGATCGTCCGGGGCGACACCGGTCACGTTGACATGAACGTTGCCATCTCCGGCATGGCCGAACAACCACGTTTCCGCCAGGGGGTCGGCGGCCTTGACGATGTCGGGCACACCATCGATGAAGGATGCCAGGAGCGACGCCGGTAGCGTCACGTCGAGCTTGTGGGGCGCACCGAGTGTGTTGATCGCCTCGGTGTGACCCTCGCGGTAGTGCCAGAGTTGCGCCCTTCGGGGGGCATCGGTGGCCACCGCGACATCCTCAATGGCGGCAATGGACCGGATGACGGCCGCCATGGCGGGCATGGGGTCATGCTGTGCCGCCGCTTCGGCCAAGAGGTAGGCCGCGTGCTCTCCAGTGAACGGTCCAGCGGTGCCGGTCACGCGGCACACGAGGTTCAGGCCTGGCTGGAGGAACAACTCGAGCGACTGCAGTTCGGGCAGGGTCCGGCGCAGGAGGGAGGCCGCGTCGACCGCGGCCGCCGTGGAGGAGAAGGCGAGGATCGAGGTGACGTGCTCTGGGGCGGGCGGCACCAAGCACACCCGGACAGCTGTCACCACTCCGAGCGTTCCCTCGCTGCCGCAGAGCAACCCCCCGAGGTCGTATCCCGTGTTGTCCTTCATCAGGCCACCCATGTGCGAGATGGTGTCGCCGGTCCCGAGCACGGCTTCACAGCCCACGAGCTGCGCCCTCGTGGGACCATGGCGGAGCACCTGGAGCCCACCGGCGTTGGTGGCGATGGTGCCCCCGATCGTCGCGCTGTCACGACTGCCGAGATCGACGCCGTACGCCCATCCGGCAGCGGCCGCGGCCGCCTGGACGTCGGCCACCGTCGTCCCGGCGCCGGCGGACAGCTGGCCACCCAGCGCGTCGACATCGCTGACCCCGGCCAGCCGCCGCAGACTGAGCACGACCTCGCCTTCGAGGGGGACGCTTCCGCCCACCAGACCCGTGTTGCCCCCTTGGGGCACGAGGGCGACACCGGCGTCCCTGCACAGGGACACCACCGCTGCCACCTCACGGCCGTCCCCGGGCCGGACGACGGCCGTCGGTTGACCGATGAAGCGCCCGGTCCAGTCGATGGCATACGACGCCATCACCTCCGGCTCGACGATCAGGTGCCCCGGTCCGACGATGTCGCCGAGCTGCCGCAGCACGCGCGTGGACACACCTCCATCCTCGCGCGGTGAGGCGCATCGGAATCCTGGGATTTGCAGACACACCGCGTCAGCGGCGGTGCTGCTGCTCGGTCGAGTAAGCCCGCGCAGAGGCGATATGCCGGGATCAGCCGGGGTTCGGACCGAGTATCGCCACTTCAGACGGTCAAGCTCGAGTGGCGAAGACGGACACACCCTCTCCAGCAAGGTCGCTCAAGGCGTCGGTTCGCCCCGCCATGGCCAGGATCAACGAGATGAGAGGACCGGAGAGCTCGGGACCGTCCCCATACACCCAGTCGCAATCGGTGGCTCGAAGACGGAGACCGGTGATCCGTCGCTTGGATCCGATGAGGATGTTCGTCTTCTTGTAGTTGTCCGCGACCGCGACAAGGGCTGCCTCGGGACACTGGTGTTGGAGATCCAGTGGCCGGCGGATGTCCTCGCCGTGGACGACGATCTCGCCCAGCATGGCGATCACGGGCGCGGGCGGGTGATTCGTCGTCGTGGTCCGGGCGCGGAGACGGCGGACGAGTTCATCAGGACTGAGCAGACCGAGGCGCTTGGCGCCTCGGTCTGCAAAGACGCTGAATCGAAAGCCGGCTGCCGCCATCTCCTTGTAGAAGTTCAACGTGGTCTGCTCGGCAGCGGCCAGGATGTGCCCTGCCGTGTCCCGCACGGACCAGCCTTCGCACCAAGAGGGGTGCGCCCACTGCTCGGCGGAAAAGCTGGCCAACGTATCGGCCATGTCCGTCCGCTCGGCATGGATGTACGTCCAGACGTCTTGGGTCTTCATGGAACACGACTCCTCTGTGTGTGCCGATCACCGGGCTCCGGAAGAGCCACGGAGCTTGCTACCTCGAGACCGCCTAGCCTCCCGGCGCTGTGTCGGGGCCGACCGTGCCACCAGTGGAGACGACGGCGAGACGTCCGAGAT
>JBEKVF010000245.1:0-4687 GCA_049514295.1 Acidimicrobiales bacterium | reverse complement strand
TACGTCGGACCCAACATCGTGGCGGTCGAGATGCAGTATGACTTCGCACCGAGCCAGTTCCGGCTCTGGCTCGCGCTGCACGAGGTGACGCACCGCATGCAGTTCACCGCCGTCCCCTGGTTGCGGGACCACTTCGTCGGCTTGGTCTCCGAGTTGCTGGGCCCGCTCTCAGGTGACCCGTCGGGCTTCGCCGACATGGTCCGGCGCGTGGCCGACGAGGTCCGCAACGGGCGCAACCCGGCCCGCGAGGCGGGCGTGGTCGGCATGCTCGCCACGCCCGAGCAGCGGCTGGCACTGTCGAGGATCTCGGGGATGATGAGCCTGCTCGAGGGCCACGGTGACGTCACGATGGACCGGGCGGGGGCTGCCGAGGTGCCGGGGGCCGCCCACTTCTCCGAGGTGCTGCACGAGCGGCGCACCCAGGCACGGGGCGTGACCAAGCTGATGTCGAAGTTGCTCGGGCTCGACGCGAAGATGCGCCAGTACGCCGAGGGCGAGCGCTTCGTGGAGTCGGTGGAGGCGTCGGGCGGACCGGTGCTGCTGGCCCGTGTGTGGGAGGGCCCCGAGTGGCTGCCGACCCTGGACGAGATCCGCGACCCCGCCGCGTGGGTGGCCCGGGCCGGTGGCTGAGCGGCCGGACGCCGCTCCGGCCTTTCTCGCCTCCGACCTCCTCTCCCGGTGCACCTTCCCGCCGCCGGGCACCGCGCTCGCGTGTGCCGTCTCGGGCGGCGCCGACTCGCTGGCGCTCCTCGTCCTGGCCACCTCCGCGGGGTGCGAGGTGACGGCGATCCACGTCGACCACGGCCTGCGTGCGGGCTCGGACGCCGAGGCCGGCGTGGTGGCTGCTGCGGCAGCCGGCCTGGGGGCGCGCTTCGAGAGCCACCGCGTGTCGGTGCCGCCGGGGCCCAACCTCGAGGCCCGGGCCCGGACGGCCCGGTTCGCGGTGCTGCCGGAAGGGGTGGCGACCGGGCACACAATGGACGACCAGGCCGAGACGATCCTGGTGAACCTGTTGCGGGGGGCCGGCTCCGACGGCCTGGCCGGGATGGAGCCGGGCGTCCGGCACCCGCTGCTCGGCCTGCGCCGGACCGAGACGCACGCGGTGTGCGTGGCAGCCGGCCTGGTGCCAGTGTGCGACGCCAGCAACGCAGACCCGGCCTTCGTGCGCAACCGCGTCCGCCACGAGCTGCTGCCGCTCTGCAGCGACGTGGCTGGTCGCGACCCCGTCCCCCTGCTGGCCCGGCAGGCCGGGGTGCTGCGCGACGAGGTGGCGCTCATGGAGTCGCTGGCGGCCGACGCGCTGCCCGACCCGGCCGACGCCCGGGCGGTGGCCCAGGCGCCCCGTCCCCTGGCGCGGCGTGCCCTGCGGCGGTGGCTGCGCGAGGCGGGTGGCGGCGGCCATCCGCCGTCGCTGGCGGAGGTGGACCGCACCCTCGCGGTGGCCGAGGGAGCCGCGGTCGGGACCGAGTTGGCGGGGGGCCTGCAGGTGCGCCGTACCGGGGGCCGCCTCCGGGTTGAGCAGCCGGGTGGCTCCGGTAGTGTCACGCCGGTGACCGACGAGGCCGGAACGGGCATCCCGACCTGGGCCGAGTCCGACGTGGGGCCCGTGCTGGTGGACGAAGCCCGCCTGGCGACGCGCGTGGCCGAGCTCGGCGCCCAGATCACGGCCGACTACGCCGGCGAGCCGCCCCTCCTGGTGGCGGTGCTCAAGGGCGCCATGCTGTTCATGAGCGACCTGTGCCGCGCCATCGCGCTGCCGGTCGACGTCGACTTCATGGCCGTGTCCTCCTACGGGAGCGCGACCAAGACCTCGGGCGTGGTGCGCATCGTCAAGGACCTCGACTCCGAGCTGGAGGGCCGCCACGTGCTGGTCGTCGAGGACATCATCGACAGCGGCCTCACGCTCAACTACCTGCGGCGCTACCTCAAGGCCCGCCAGCCCGAGAGCCTTGAGATCTGCGCGCTCCTCGTCAAGGAGGGCGAGCAGCGGGTCAGCCTGGACCTGCGCTACATCGGCTTCACCATCCCGCCCGAGTTCGTCGTCGGCTACGGGCTCGACGTGGACGAGCGCTACCGCAACCTGCGCGGGGTGCATCACTACAAGGGGGCCCCAGGGTGAGCGTCGACGTCGATCGGGTGCGGGCGGCCGTGAAGGAGCTGCTGATCGCCATCGGGGAGGACCCCGCCCGCGACGGGCTGATCGCCACCCCCGACCGCGTGGCGTCCATGTACGAGGAGCTCTTCTCAGGCCTGCACGACGACCCGGCCCGCCACCTGGAGGTCACCTTCGCCGCCGAGCACGACGAGATGGTGATGGTTCGTGACATCCCGTTCGCGTCGCTCTGCGAGCACCACCTGGTGCCGTTCCTGGGCAAGGCCCACGTTGCCTACATCCCGGCCGAGGACGGCCGCATCACCGGCCTCTCCAAGCTGGCCCGGCTCGTCGACGGGTACGCCCGGCGCTTGCAGGTGCAGGAGCGCATGACCACCCAGATCGCCGATGCCATCGCCACCGTCCTCTCGCCCCGGGGCGTGCTGGTCGTGATCGAGGCCGAGCACCTCTGCATGTCCATGCGGGGCGTCAAGAAGCCGGGCACGGTCACCGTCACCTCGTCGGTGCGTGGGCTGTTCCGCTCCGACGTCGCCACGCGGGCGGAGGCGATGCAGTTCATCCGGGGCCGCTGACGCCGGTGCAGCCGGGCCCCGGGCGACCGCTCGTCATGGGCGTGCTCAACGTCACCCCCGACTCGTTCTCCGACGGGGGGCTCTACGACTCCTACGAGCGGGCGGTGGCCCGCGGGCTCGAGATGATGGCCGAGGGCGCCGACGTGGTCGACGTGGGCGGGGAGTCGTCGCGGCCGGGCGCCGAGCCCGTCCCCGCCGAGGTGGAGCTGGCCCGGGTCGTGCCGGTCGTGGAGGCGCTGGCCCACTCCCCGGTCGCCGCCAAGCGAGGCGTCAGGGTGTCCGTGGACACGGTCAAGCGCGAGGTGGCCGAGGCGGCGGTCGCCGCCGGGGCGAGCCTGGTCAACGACATCTCGGCGTCGCTGTGGGACCTGGCGGCCACCACGGGGGTCGGCTGGGTGGCCATGCACATGCAGGGCCGGCCGCGCACCATGCAGGAGGACCCCCGCTACGCGGACGTGGTGGCGGACGTGCGTGCGTTCGTGCTGGCGCGGGCCGCGCTCGCGCTCGGCGCCGGGGTGGGCGAGGTCTGGGTCGACCCCGGGATCGGCTTCGGCAAGACGCCGGGCCACAACCTCTCGCTGCTCCGACACCTGCCCGAGCTGGTCGACGCCGCCGGCGGCGCCGGGTGCGCCGGGGTCCTGGTGGGCACCAGCCGCAAACGCTTCCTCGGCCTGCTGGGCGGGGGCGGCGGGGCGGAGCCGGTACCCGTGGCGGACCGGGCCGAGGCGTCGCTGGCCACGGCGGCGGCGGCCATGGTGGCGGGGGCCGGCATGCTCCGGGTCCACGACGTGGCGGCGACGGTGCAGGTGGCCCGGCTGTATGGTCCTGCCGCATGAAGGGCAAGTGGGCCAACGGCATCTCGCCGCGCAATTTCACGTGGGTGATCAAGGACCACCTGGCCGTCAGCGAGCGGCCCGGCGGGTTCTCGGTGAACCACCGGAGGGTGCGGCGCCAGGAGGAGATCATCTGGCTGCGCGTCCAGGGGTTCGGCCGCGTCATCTCGCTGCTGCCCTCGCCTCACAACCTGGCCGCCTACGAGGAGGAGGGGCTGGCCTGGGCCCACTACCCCCTGGAGCGGTCGGGGGACCCGCGGCCCGTCCTGGCGGCCTGCTACCGGGACATCGACGACTCGCTGGCCGCCGGCCTGCGGATCCTGGTCCACCAGGACGAGCTCGGCGACCGGGTTATGGGGGTGGTCGCCGGTTACCTGGTCTGGTCGAGCCGCATCGCCAACCAGCCCCAGGCGGTGGCGCTGGTCGAGCACGTCTGCGGGCACGCCATGGGCGAGCCCGGTCGCGAGCTGTTGGCGGAACTGGAGGGCATGCCGGCACGCGGCCGGGCGCAGTGACCGACCGGATAGAGATCCGTGACCTCCGGGTGACGGGGGTGCACGGCGTCCTGGCCGAGGAGCGGGAGCGGGCGCAGCCCTTCTCGCTCGACATCGTGGCGTGGGTCGACATGGACGCCGCCCAGCAGAGCGACGACCTCTCCGACACGGTGGATTACGGCGCGCTGGCCCAGGCGGCGGCCGACGTGGTCGGCGGGCGGTCCTACCGGCTGCTCGAGGCCCTGGCCGGCCGGCTCGCCAGCGCACTGCTGATCGTGGACCCCCGCCTGGAGGCGGTCGAGGTGACGGTGCGCAAGCTGCGCCCGCCGCTGGCCCTCGACGTGGGCTCGACCGGGGTGCGGGTGCGGCGCGCCCGCTGATGGCGGCGGCGCCGCCCTCGCCATCAGCAGCACCGTGGCGCGCCTTCATCGGCCTGGGCTCGAACCTGGGCGACCGCCCGGCGCTGCTGCGGGCGGCGGTGGACGGGTTGCGCGCCGGAGGGGACGTCGTCGGCGTCTCGCCCGTCTACGAGACCGAGCCGGTGGGCGGGCCTGAGGACCAGGGGCCGTTCCTCAACGTGGTCGTGGAGCTGTCGACCGCCGACGGCCCGCGGGAGCTCCTGGAGCGCTGCCGGGCCCTCGAGGAGGCGGCCGGGCGCGTGCGCACCGAACGGTG
>JBEKVF010000244.1:0-4698 GCA_049514295.1 Acidimicrobiales bacterium | reverse complement strand
GGCCTGGTGGACCGGGTACGAGGCCCATACGACGGGGCGGCCGGGCGGCCTGCCGGTGAGCCCGTCGTCCCCCCAGCGCGACTGACGGCTCCGGGCCGCGCATACCGGGTCGCTCAGACGGTCGGGCCTCCGAGCCAGCCGCGCTTGCGGAACAGCACCACCAGCCCGATGACCGTCGCGAGCTCGAGCCCGATCCCGAGCACGTAGAAGCTCCACGTCGGCGACAGCCACACCCTGACCAGGTAGGCGAAGTTCTGCCCGAAGAAGCCGGTGAGGAAGCTCAGCGGGAGGAAGATGGTGGCGATGATGGTCAGCTGCTTCATCACGACGTTCAGCCGGTTCGACACGGTCGACAGGTGCGTGTCCATCACGCTGGACAGCAGGTCCCGGTAGCTGTCGACCAGGTCGGCCAGGCGGATCAGGTGGTCGTAGAGGTCGCGGAAGTAACGGGTCGCCTCGTCGGTCATGCCGGGCACGTCCGTCACCCCGGCGTTGATGCTCGCCATCATGTCGCGCTGGGGCGCGATCACCTTGCGCATCTCCATCAGCGCGCGCTTCATGTCGAAGAGCTCACCGAGCTGCGCCTCGGTGGGTGCCTTGAGGATGTCGTCCTCCAGTGTGTCGATCCGGTCGTCGAAGTCCGAGAGGTACGGGAAGAAGCTGTCCACCAGCGCGCCGATCACGAGGTACACGATGACGATCTGGGGCGAGGCGACCTGGGAGACCGGGTGGCGCTCGAGCCGCTCGTGCACGTGGGTGAGGGCCGGGCAGTCCCCCCGGTGCACCGTGACCACGTAGCGGTCGGTCCAGAAGCAGTGCACCTCCGCCTTGCCCTTCCGCTCGGGGTCGGCGCCGCGGGCCACCAGGTAGATGAAGTCCGAGTAGTCGTCGATGCGGGGCCGCTGCCCGAAGCGCTCGGCCGCTTGCACGGCGAGGGGGTGGAATGTGAAGTGCACGCTGAGCAGCTCGGCGACGGTGCCATCGACCGCGTCGTCGTCGAGGTCGAGCCAGAAGAAGCCCGTGCCCGCCAGCGCGTCCACCACGTTCTCCGGTGTCGCCGCCTCGTCGCGGCCGTCGCGGCGCAGGGTTCCCTTCAGCACGCCCCCAGTCTCACGTCGGCGTCGCCGCTGCGGTGGGATGGGCGCGTGTCGCCGCAGGGTCTCAGCCGAAGCGGGCGGGATCGAACGCGTCCGGGAGCGGCGGCTCGTCCGCTGGCAGCGACACCCCGGCCATGGCGTGCGCCAGCACCCGGGCCGAGTAGGGGCCCTGCAACAGGCCGTTGGCGCCATGCCCGGTGGCCACCCAGACGTTGCCCCAGCCCGGCAACCGCCCGACCAGGGCGCGGTCGTCGGAAGAGGTGGGACGGAGCCCGACCCTCGTCTCGAGGTAGGTCGCCCCCTGGAGCCCGGGCGCAACGAGCAGGCACTCCCGCAGCAGCTCGTGCAGGCCGGCGGCAGTGACCGTGACGGAGAACCCGGCGCCGGTCTCGAATGTGCCCCCGCAGGCGACCCTCCCCCCGGGCCAGGGCACGAGATAGTGGGTGAGCAGCGGCTGCACAATGGGCCAGGTGCCGGTCTCGGCCTCGACGCCGAGATGCACGATCTGCCCCTTCGTGGGCCCCACCGGGAGGTCCCGGCCGAGCCACTCGCCGGCCGCCGCCGTCCAGGCCCCGCCCGCGACGGCCAGGGTGGTGCAGTCGACGTTGCCGTGCCCCTCCACGCAGACCGACTCGACGTGGCGCCCGTGCGCCGCCCCGGCGACGACGCCGTGGACGGCGCCCTCGACGAACGCCACTCCCCTCGCCTCGGCCGCCTGCCGCAGCGCGGCGGCCATGCCGCGGCCGTCGACGCGTGCGGAGCCGGGCGCGTGCAGGGCGCGGTGGACCGTGCCGAGCGGCGGGAACAGCGCAGCCGCCTCGGCGGCCGGGACTTCGGACACCTCTCCCGGGGAGCGGCGGAGCACCAGGTCGGCGAAGGGGCTGAACCACCTGTCTTCGTGGAGGCGCAGGCCCACGGAGAGGACTCCGCAGGCGCCGTAGCCGGCGGCGGACACGTCGGCCCCGTCGCCGGCGAGGCGTGCGAGCAGCGCCGGGTAGTGGGCGCCGGCCCGGCGCAGGAAGGGCCACAGCGCGGCGTCGGTCTCGGAGCTGGTGGCGGGAGAGAGGATGCCCGCGCCGGCGTCGGTCGCCCGCCCCCGATGGGCCGCGTCCACCACGGTGACGCTCGCCCCGAGGCACGCCAGCTCGTACGCCAGCGCGAGGCCCACCAGCCCGGCCCCGACCACGGCGACATCGCGGCGTTCCCCGTTCACGAGCATCGAGTCCACCAGTCCCGGCGTCGCCGTGCCAGCCGTGGGGCACTATGGGCGCCGTGCACATCGTGCGGACGCCCGAAGAGCGCTTCACGGACCTCCCGGGCTTCCCCTTCGCCCCGCACTACGCCACCCTGGCCGACGGCGTGCGCATGCACTACGTCGATGAGGGGCCTGCCGGCGCCGAGACCATCCTGCTGCTGCACGGTCAGCCGACGTGGTCCTACCTCTATCGCACGGTCGTGGCCCGGCTCGTCGAGCACGGGCTGCGCGCCGTCGCTCCGGACCTCATCGGGTTCGGCCGCTCGGACAAGCCGCTGGCGAGGACGGCGCACACGATCCGTGCGCACGTCGACTGGGTCGCCCAGTTCGCCGATGCCGTCGGACTGGCCGGCATCACGCTCGTGGTCCAGGACTGGGGCGGCCCGTTCGGGCTGAGCCTCCTGGCCGCTCGCCCCGGGCTCGTCCGCCGCGTGGTCGCGGCCAACACCGTGCTGCACACCGCGGATGCCGCCCTGGCGGGCCGGCTCGAGTGGCCGTGCCATGTCGCCGCGGACGGGACCGTCACCCTGGCGCAGATGCTGCTCGACTACCAGCGCCTCACGCAGGAGGTCACGCCGTTCCAGCCCAGCATGTTCATGCAGGGGGCCACCGAGTCGGAGGTGCCGGACCCGGTGCTGGCGGCCTACGACGCGCCGTTTCCCGGCGAGGCCTACTGCGCGGGGCCGCGCCAGCTGCCCTTGCTGATGGGCCACACGCCCTCCAGCGCCTGCGCACGCCTGAACCGGCGCACCATGGACGCGCTCACCGGCTTCGACGGCCCGTTCGTCACCGCGTTCTCAGACGGTGACCCGGCCACGCGCGGCTGGGCCGAGGTGCTCCGGGAGCACGTGCCGGGCGCGGTCGGCCGGTCGCAGGTCACGATCAGTGGCGCGGGACACTTCCTGCAGGAGGACCGCGGCGAGACCCTCGCCGACGTCGTGGTGCAGCTCGTGGGCGACACTCCCCCCACCTGAGCTAGGAGCTGGGCGAGGACTCCTCGGGAGCCGGCGCAGCCAGCGCCTCGGGCTCGGGCGCGCCCGTCCCCACTTGCGCCTTGAGCGCAGCCAGCTCCTGGTCGACCTGGGCGTCCTTGCCGACCTGGTCGAGCTCCTTCTGGATGTCGTCGGTGCTCCCTCCGACGTCTTCGAGGACACCGGACTCGAGCAGCTCGTCGAGAGCGCCCGAGCGGGCCTGCATCGTGGCGATCTTGTCCTGGGCCCTCTGCAGGGACGCCCCGGAGTCATTGAACGACTTGGAGATCCCGGCCGCGCTCTCGTCGACGGTGGAGATCGCCTTCGCTGCCGTGTACTGGGCCTTGAGCGTCTCCTTCTGCGTGCGGAAGTCGTTCACCCGCTTCTGCAGGGCGTCGAGGGTCTGGGTGAGCTTCTGCTCCTCCTCGTCGAGCTGTTGGCGCTGCGGCTCCATCTCGTCGATCTGCTGCTGGGCCGCCGCCTTGCGGGAGAGCGCCTCCTTGGCCAGGTCCTCCCGGTTCGCCGCCAGGGACTGCTTGGCCTGGTCCTGCAGGTGGTCGATGGTGTGCTGGAACTGCTCCTCCTGCAGCTCGAGGCGCTTCTTTGACGCGGCGAGGTCGACGAGGGCCCGCCGCACCTGGGTGATCTGCTCGAGCATCTTCTCGTAGGAGAGGTCGAGCATCTCGTCCGGCTTCTCGGCGGCATCGAGCGCCTTGTTCGTCTTGGCCTGCACGATGTCGTGTGCCCGCTGGAAGATGCCCATGTGTCCCTCCCTGAGGGGTCGGTCCGTGACCCCACCATAGAGTCCAATCAGCGTGGGTGCGGCGTCGGCGGACGGCCGTCGGAGGTCACCAGCTCCTCGACGACCGCGCCCTTGGCCCTGGTGAGCCCGGACGGTCCCGGGCGAACGTGTGGGCCAGCGGGCGGCCTGGCGTGAGGATCAGGAACCGGAGGCCGCGATGATGGGTCCGTTCAGATGGGTGCCCGACATGTCCCCGTCGTTCGGCGCGTCGCCGAAGTTCGAGACCTTGCCCAGCGCGGTCACCACCCAGTAGCCGCCGCCGTCGGAGGTGGCGAAGATGGCGGACGCCGGATTGAGGCCGCCGGCCGAACCGGGCGGCAGGCTGCCCATGCCGGCCGCGTCGCCGAAGGGGAAGACCTGGCCGGCCCCGTCGAGGATCCAGTACCCGCCGCCGTTGGGGGTGGCGACGGCGGAGGTGATGGCCGAGCTCTGGGGGCCGGGCGCGCCGTAGTTGACCGCGTCGCCGAACGGGTGGACGGCACCGGTGCTCGTGACGACCCAGTAGCCGTTGCCCGAGGCGTCGGGCGCGACGGCCACGGCGGCGCCCCCGCAGCCGCCGATGCCGGGGCAGGA
>JBEKVF010000243.1:0-6436 GCA_049514295.1 Acidimicrobiales bacterium | reverse complement strand
CGTGCGGCGGGCCAGCACGGTGTCACCCTGCGGGCGGCTCATGAGGCGCACGAAGACGGCACGGTCGTCGACGACGAAGGTGGGGACGCCGAACATGTCCAGCTCGTTGACCGCCTGCTCGTGCGCGCGCCGGATCTCTTGCACCGCGCCAGACGTCTGGATCTCGGCCACGACCTTGTCGCCGGGCAGACCAACACCGTCGAGCACGCCCGCCACCACGTCGGGGACGCGGAGATCGAGGCCCTCGTCGTGACGGGCGGCGAACAGCGCGACGTGCGCATCGAGGAATCGATCCGGGTACTGGTCGCGCACCACGACACCCGCCGCGAGGGCGAGGAGGTCCGGCGTCTTGGCCGAGTCGTCCCACACGGGCGTCCCGCCCTCGGGCACGTGGACCTGGCTCAACGAGAAGGGGAGGAACTTCACGTCCCAGTCCGCCCCGTCGGCGAGTGCGACCGCGAGGTGCTCATGGGCGTTGCGTGCGAAGGGGCAGCGATAGTCCCACGTGACGGCGAATGACTTCATAGTTCTTTCAACACGACCTCGTTCCGGCCCATTCCCGCACCGTGCGACCGGCGGCGACCGCCGCGGCGGCGCCCCTTGCTCCCGGGTGTGACGACGTCGACGATGGGGCGGAGCCCCAGCCCGAGCACCGAGCCGATGACAGCTCCGCCGAGCACGTCGGTGGGGTGGTGGGCGCGCAGGTGGATTCGACTGGCGGCCACGGCGGTGGCGAAGGCGACGTTGGCCGCCGTCTCGGCGTCGGAGTCCCCCAGGATGAAGGCCGTGCAGTACGCGGCGAGGGTGTGGCCGCTCGGGAAGCTGCTGCTCGTGGGGGTCCGGACCGCGGCGGCGAGATGCTCTTCGGGCCGCTGACGTTCGACGGCTTGCTTCACCACCCGGTTCACGATCAGCGAGGAGAACCCGGCGACGCCGAGCGCCACGACGGCGCGGCGCCGGTCCGGGCCGCGGCGGCGCGCCTTGACACCGGCCAGGAGGACCCAGATGAGCCCGTAGTCGGCCAGGTTCGAGATGACGGCGGCCGCACGGTCGATGCCCGACCGGCCCCGGAGGGGCTCGAAGGCGGCGTCGACCGCCTCGTCGATGGTGCTCACCGTGGGCTCGCTCACGCGGCGAAGGCTGGACAGGAGGGCTTGAAACTGCAGTAGTCGCACAGGGGGCCGACGTGGGGCCGGAAGTCCTCGGCGTCGCAGGCCCGCTCTATCGCCGTCCACACGGCGAGCGCCCGCTTCCTCTGGCCGCGTATGGACTGCTCGGAGGCCACCGCGGAGATGGCGATCGGCTGGCGCAGGTACAGAAGCCTGACCTCTGCAGGCGGGCGGCCCAGCACGCTCTCGCACAGCAGGGCGTAGGTCTGGACCCCGCCCATGCCGCCTCGCTCGAAGCGCTCCGAGGGTGCCCGGCCGGTCTTGTAGTCCACGACGATGAGGCTCCCGTCGGGACCGACGTCGAGCCGGTCGATGATGCCGCGCAGCCGCATGCCGTCGACCAGCGTCTCGACGCCGAGCTCTATCCCGACCGCACGGGCCTCGTTGGGGTCCTCCAGGCGGAAGTAGTTGTCGACGAGGGTCCGCGCATCAGCGAGGAACGAGTCGGCACCCTCCGGGTCGAGCTCCAGCTGGACGAACTCGTCGTCGGCCTGCAACTCGTCCCAGGAGCGCTCCAGCTCTGCTCCCGCGGCGGCAGGTGTCCTTCCCTTGACAGAGGGGGGGGACGGCGGCTCGGGCCGGTGCTCAATCTGGGAGTACCGGAAGGCGAGCGGGCAGTTGGTGAAGGCAGTGACTTTCGAGGGCGTGAGGGTCCGCGGGGGATCGAGCGCCATACACGTCAGGATACGGGGGGATGCGGTCGTCACGGATCATCCCCCGGAGGCGGTAGAAAAGAGCGTGATGTCCCGCCCCGTCTATGGCTGACCTCCGCCGCTCCACCCGATGGGCCGGGCTGCAGCCCGGAGACCCGGTGCAGGTCGACGGTGCGCGCCTGCGTGGCGCGTCGTGGCAGTTCGTGGCCCACGTGACCAACGGCGAGACCGGCGAAGCCTGGGTCGAGGTCGTCGGGGGGCGCGGCGGGGACCGGGCCGTGCGGTCGTTCCGGCCGGACCAGCTCTACGCGCCCTCGGCACGCCCCGGCCATGACCTGTCGCTGGCGGACGCTCCCGGGCTCCCTCTCGGCTGAGCGGCTGCACGGGTGATCCGATGGGCCGTCCCGGAATCCCCACGCTGACCACGCAGCGGCTTGTGCTCCGGCCGTTCGTGGCCGCCGACGTCGACGAGCTCGCCGTCATCCACGCCGAGGAGTCGTTCTGGTGGTACCCGCGGCGGGGGGCCATGACAGCGGAGGAGACCCACGGGTTCCTGACGACCGTGCTCGCGCGCTACGAGGACGACGGCTTCGGGATCGAGGCGCTGATCGACCGTGCCAGCGGGCGGATGATCGGGTGGGCCGGCCTGGCCGTGCCCCACTTCCTGCCCGAGGTCCTCCCTGCTGTCGAGGTGGGATGGCGCCTGTCCGGTCCCTACCGCCGGCGGGGTCTGGCGACGGAGGCCGGCCGCTCCGCACTGGAGTACGGGTTCACCGACGGTGGGCTCGAGTGCATCGTGAGCCTCTACGAGCCCGAGAACGCCGCCTCCGGCCGGGTCATGGAGCGGCTGGGCTTCATGCACCGCCTCACCACGGTCGGGCCCCGGGGCGAGGACGTCGCAGTCATGGAGCTCACCCGCGAGCGCTGGGAGGAGCGGCGCTCCTACTCGGCCGAGTAACCGTCCATGCGGGCGAGGATGCGCAGCATCACCTCGTCGGCTCCGGCACCGATGGAGTCGAGGCGGGTGTCGCGGAAGTAGCGCGAGGTCCAGGTCTCCTCCATGTACCCCACGCCGCCGTGGAACTGCACCGCGTAGTCCGCCACCTCGCGCTGCAGCCGGGAGCCGAGCAGCTTGCCGATGGTGGCGTAGCGGGTGGCGTCCTCACCGCGCAGGACCGCGTCGGCGGTGGTGCGGGCGTAATGTTTCAACACGTCGTGGCGGGCCGAGAGCTCGGCCAGCACGAACTGGAGGTGCTGGTTGGCCAACAGCGGTGCGCCGAAGGCACGCCGCTCGCGCAGGTAGGACTTGGTGCGCTCGAGGGCGAGCTCAATGGAGCCGATCTGCTTGTAGAAGGTCATTAGGCGCTCGGCCTGGAACTGCACCATCTGCTGCTGAAAGCCGCGTCCGATCTCACCGATGGTGTTCGAGACGGGGACGCGCACGTCGGTGAACGACAGCTCCGCCGTGTCGCTCGACCACATGCCGAGCTTCTCGAGCTTGCGCGAGACCACCACGCCGGGGAGCGCGGTCGGGACCACGATCAGCGACATGCCGTGGTACCCGGGGTCGTCGGAGGTACGGGCCAGGAGGCAGAGCCAGTCGGCTTGCGTGCCGTTCGTGATGTAGAGCTTGGCGCCGTTGATGACCCATTCGTCGCCGTCACGCACGGCCCGGGTCCGGATGCCGGCGACGTCGCTGCCCGCGTCGGGCTCGGTGACCGCGATGGAGGTCACCGCCTCGCCGCGGATCGCGGGTGCCAAATACTGCTCCTTCAGCTCGTGCGACCCGTAGCGGGCCAGCGCCGGCGTGGACATCGACATCTGCACCGCCATCGCCATCGGCACGCCGCCGCAGCTGATGCGGCCCATCTCCTCGCCGGCGATCATGGAGTACGTGTGGTCTGCCCCCATGCCGCCATAGGCCTCGTCGTACTCGAGCCCGAGGAGGCCGACGGCACCCAGCTTGGGGAAGAGGTCGTGCGCGGGGAAGGTGCGGGCTGCCTCCCACTCGTCGACGTGGGGCTGAATCTCCCGCTCGAAGAGGTCCCGGAGCGTCTTGCGGAACAGCTGATGCTCGTCGGTCTCGATCACCGGCGAACGATACCACCGGCCTTTTTCCGTCCTTCGCCGGGCACCCCCCTACACTGCGCCCCGTGACGGATGCGTTGGTCGGTGTGCAACACAACGGCGGCATCCGGACCCTGACGCTCGACTCCCCGGCCAACCGCAATGCGCTGTCGTCCCGCCTCCTCGAGCAGTTGGAGCGGGCATTGCGTGACGCAACGAGTGACCCGGAGGTGCGCGCCATCGTGCTGACCGGATCGGGCCCGGTGTTCTGCTCAGGTGCCGACCTCTCCGAGCGCGGCATGGCGGCACCCAACCGCATGCCCGACATCCTCACCGCGATCGTCGAGAGCCCGGTGCCGGTCATCGCCCGCGTGAACGGCCATGCCAGAGCGGGCGGCCTGGGCCTCGTGGCGGCCTCCGACCTGGCGGCCGCAGTCGAGGGGAGCACCTTCGCCTTCAGCGAGGTGCGGGTCGGTGTCGCGCCGGCCATGATCATGGTCCCGGCGCTGCGCGTTGTCGAGCCCCGCTTCCTCGCCACCGTGACGCTTACGGGCGGGTCGTTCACCGCACGCGAGGCGGCCGCCGCGGGGCTGCTCTCCGCCGTCGTCGATGACGAGGCGGCGCTGAACGCCTGGGTCGCCGCGCAGACGTTGGCCATCTGCAAGTCCGCCCCCGGCGCGGTGCGCGCCACCAAGGCCCTGTTGCGGACGCTCCCGGCCCAGGGGTGGGCCGACGGGTTGGCGTCGGCCGCGGCCACCTCGGCCGAGCTCTTCGCCGGTGCTGAGGCAGCCGAGGGGATGGCGGCGTTCCTCGAGAAGCGCCGGCCCGTGTGGGACGCGACACCGTGAGCACGCCCATCCGGTCGCACCTTGCCACGGCGGGCGAGGAGTTCAAGGACAATGCGGACGCCATGGGCGCGCTGGCCGAAGAGGTGCGCGTGCTGCACGACGAGGTGCTCGCCGGAGGCGGCCCGCAGTACGTCGAGCGCCACCGTGGGCGCGGCAAGATGATGGTGCGGGAGCGGCTCGAGGCTCTCGTCGACCCGGGCACCCCCGTACTCGAGCTGTGCCCGCTGGCGGGACTGCACACCGGCGACCCGGTCGGCGGCGGCGTCGTCGTGGCGCTGGCCGAGGTGTCGCACACCCAGTGCCTGGTGATCGCGAACGACCCGACGGTGCGCGGCGGGACGACGAGCCCGACGACGATCCGCAAGCTCCTGCGCGCCATGGACGTGGCCGAGGAGAACCGCCTCCCCCTGCTGATCCTCGTCGAGTCCGGAGGGGCCGACCTTCCCCGCCAGGCGGACGTCTTCGTGCCCGGGGGCGAGCAGTTCCGTCGCCTGACCCAGCTCTCGGCGCAGGGGATCCCGACCGTCTGCGTCGTGTTCGGCTCGTCCACCGCCGGCGGCGCGTACCTCCCCGGCATGAGCGACTACACGGTCATGGTCGAGGATCGGGCCCGCGTGTTCCTGGGCGGGCCGCCGCTGGTGAAGATGGCCATCGGCGAGGAGGCGGACGAGGAGGAGCTGGGCGGCGCGCTGATGCACGCCCGAACGTCCGGCCTGTGCGACTACCTGGCCCGGGACGAGCCCGAGGCGATCCGCATCGCCCGTGGCATCGTGGCCCACCTGCACTGGCGGCGCCTCGGGCCGGGTCCCGCCGGCCCGGCCGACGAGCCGCTCTACCCGGCCGAGGAGCTGCTCGGCATCGCGTCGGTGGACGTGCGGGTGCCCTTCGACGTCCGCGAGATCCTGGCTCGCGTCCTCGACGGCTCCCGCTTCGAGGAGTTCAAGGAGTCCTACGGCGCGCAGCTGGTCTGCGGTTGGGCGTCCATCGGCGGTTACCCGATCGGCGTGGTGGCCAACAACGGCATCCTGTTTTCGCCCGAGGCGCAGAAGGGCGCCCAGTTCATCGCGCTGTGCAACCGGACCGACACGCCCATCCTGTTCGTGCAGAACATCACGGGTTTCATGGTGGGCACCCGCTATGAGCAGGGCGGGATCATCAAGGACGGCGCCAAGCTCATCAACGCCGTCTCCAATTCGAAGGTGCCGCACCTGACCCTGATGGTCGGTGCCAGCTACGGGGCGGGGAACTATGCCATGGCAGGCCGGGCCTACGACCCCCGTTTCGTCTTCACCTGGCCGAACCACCGCATCGCCGTCATGGGGCCCAAACAGCTGGCCGGCGTCCTCTCCATCGTGCGCCGTAACGCCGCCGAGGCGGCGGGCCGGCCGTTCGACGAGGCGGCCGACGAGGAGCTGCGCCAGGCCACCGAGAACCAGATAGAGGAGGAGTCGACGGCGCAGTACGCCACCGGCCGGTTGTGGGACGACGGGATCATCGACCCGCGCGACACGCGCACCGTGCTGGCCATCGCGCTCACCGCGGTGCACTCGGCACCGGTACAGGGGACGGCGGTCTTCGGGGTGGTACGACACTGATGGCAGCGGCGCCGCACCCGATCCGTCGCGTCCTCGTCGCCAACCGCGGCGAAATCGCCCGCCGCCTCATCAAGGGCGCCCACGATGCAGGCTGCGAGGCGGTA
>JBEKVF010000242.1:0-4726 GCA_049514295.1 Acidimicrobiales bacterium | reverse complement strand
TCCTACGTGAAGCGATCGACGACGTCGAACTCCCGGTCGGTTCGACGCGAGAGCGTGTACAGGCCGTTGTCGACGCCGGCTGGGACGCATTCAGCAATCCCGCTTCGCTCGCAGCGTTCGAGATCCTCGTCGCCACGAGAGCCAGCCGCGAACCACGGCTCGAACAGCACCTTGCCGACCTGGCGGACCAGTTGGCCCGCCTCGGACGTGCGCTTGATCCTCTCGGTCGAGGACGGAGACGCCAAGCGATCGGCAACCTCTTCTGGGCCGCGCTGCGCGGGCTCGCCTTGGCGCAGATGGTCGTCAGTGAACCACTCGAATTCACGCACGAGCGTCGCGCGCTCGTTGATCTGCTGACAACGCATCTCGATAGCCGCGGGGGTGGAGACATCTCCCCGCGTCGCTGACACGTCGTACGACACTTACCAGGTTAGAGGAGGTTGAGGAGCGCCCGATGATGCAGAACCCAGTTGATTCACCCGAGCGAAGGTACAAGGTCGTCGTCTGGGCGACTGGGCGTGTCGGCAAGCTCGCGATCAGGACCATTGCTGATCGACCCAACCTTGATCTTGTCGGCGTTTGGGTCCACTCCGAATCGAAGGATGGCCAAGACGCCGGCACCTTGGCCGAGATCGATTCGCTCGGAGTGACTTCGACGCGCGACAAGGTCGCGATACTAGAAACCGACGCAGACTGTGTCGTCTATACCGGACCTGCGACCAACCGGCCACGCGAGGCCATGGAGGACTTCTGCTGCATTCTCGAAGCCGGAAAGAACATCGTGACGACGTCGCTCCCCGGTCTGGTGTATCCGCGGGGTTCCATGCGCGAGTCCGCACTGAGACGCATCAGAGACTCTGCGAATCGAGGCAACAGCTCGATCTACTCCACGGGCATCGAACCCGGCTTCGGTTGCGACCTGTTCGCTGTCGCGCTCACATCCATGTCGAGCCGCATCTATTCGATCCGCGGGCTCGAGATCACCGATTATTCCCGCGACAACTTGGTCTACGAGATGCGTGAACTCTTCGGGTTCGGTCAACCGCTTGATTACCAGGATGGAGTCATGATGCCCGGTGTCATCACGTTCGGCTGGGGCGCGGCTGTCACGATGGTCGCCGAAGCGCTCGGGGTGCAGCTCGACGAGATCCGTGAGTCCTGTCGGTTCGCCCCCGCTCCGCGTCGACTTGAAACTGCCTCCGGCGTGATCGAGCAAGGGACGGTGGGTGCGATCTGGTTCCGATGCATCGGAGTGGTCGAGGGAGAGGAAGCCATCACCATCGAACACATCGACCGGATGTGCAATGACGTGGCGCCGGACTGGCCGAAGAGCCGTGCGGGAGGCATCGACGGTGTGTGGCGCGTCATCATCGAAGGTGAACCGAGCTTCGACGCCGAATTCGAAGTCGGATTCAACGCCAACGAGGACTCGACCCCCCACGGCCTCCTTGCAACGGGGATGCGAGCCGTCAACGCCATCCCCTGGGTGTGTGCAGCTGAACCGGGAATCGTCGACGCGCTCCACATTCCGAACACCCCGGCAATCGGCGCCCTACGACCAAAGCGCGACGGTATCCCGACCCTTTGAGACCAGATGATCCGGACCTGCCTGCAGTCACGAAGGGGACCACGATGACAACCTCGCGAGCAACACGCGTCGTCCAATGGACGACCGGCAATGTCGGGCGGAGGTCCGTTCTCGCGATCTGTTCGAACCCCGAGCTAGATCTGGTCGGTTGTTACGCGTGGTCTCGCGACAAGGTTGGGCGCGATGTGGGCGAGCTCTCTGGGCTCGACGAGCCGCTGGGAGTCTTCGCGACGAACGATCGCGCAGCGCTCCTCGCTCTCCGTCCCGACTGCGTCGTCTACAACCCCAAGTGGCTAGACGTCGACGAACTCGTCGCTATCCTTGAGGCCGGCGTCAACATCGTGACCACCGCAGCGTTCATCACTGGCGACGCGCTCGGCGCCGATCGAGACAGGATCATCGACGCCTGCGACCGCGGAAACAGTTCGATCTTCGGTTCGGGCATGAATCCCGGTTTGGCCAACCTCCTCGGCGTCGTGTCGGCGAACATCTGCGACCGCATCGACGCCATCACCATCACCGAATCTGTTGATTCCACCGGCTATGACTCACCAGAGACCGAGCTTCCGGTCGGATTCGCCCGACCGCTCGACGATCCAGGACTGCCCGCGATGACCGAGTCCGGCACGGCGGTCTTTGGTGACGCCGTGCGCCTTGTGGCCGATGCGCTCCGGCTCGAGCTGGACGACGTCGTGTGCGAGGCTGAATATGCCCAGACGACCCGAGACCTCGACCTCGGAACGTGGTCGATTCCGGCGGGCCATGTTGCGGGTGTTTCCATCAGCTGGCAGGGACGGCGTGCCGGCCGGACCGTGATCGCTCTGAACGCTCGTTGGCGTAAAGGCGAACACCTGGACCCGGACTGGTCGATCGAACACGGCTACATCATCGACATTCAAGGAAGACCATGTGTCCGCACCAAGCTCGAGGTTTATCCTCCTTCGGACTTCCAGGCGCAGACTTTTGGCGACTTCATGATCCTTGGCATGATCATGACCGCCCTTCCTGCGATCAATGCGATCCCATGTGTCTGTGCTGCCCGATCTGGCATCGTGACCTATCTGGATCTCCCACTCATCACAGCACGCGGCTGGGCACCACGGATCTGAACGTTCCCGGTAGTTCTCGGCGCCAGCTCTGACAGGTCCAATCCCTCAGTGATGAGTTGCTGGGCAGGGAGGTCGTGGAAGTCTGGTTAGAAGCCCTAGCCGGCTCCGTGCGTGGACTCTTGATCACGACCATGTCGCCTCGACGCCCGAATGATCCCCACAAACCGAGCGTTGTCCATCTTTCTATCCATCCATGCAGACGAACTGGATCGGCAAGGGTGGACGCAGTGGATCTGGGCAGGTCGTTGAGCAGGAGGATGTGATTCAGACGGATCACATGAACGTGCCTGGACAATCTCTCAAGTTGGAGCCTTTCGTGCCGTCTCGGTTGAGCCGCACGCAGCCCTACAAACCGCGCATTCCGTGTCGAGACGGCGGAGCTGCTCAGAGGGCCGTATGCTGAAAAGTCCCAGTTCAGCACCAACTCCGAAGGACGCAACGGGACTGGCTCGGAGGCTCTAGACAGGTCGGAAGGGGCTCATAACCCGAAGGTGTACGGGCACTGCCGTCGACCCAGGATTAGGAGACGGCCCGGCGGGTTGACCAGGTGGCGTGACCCGACAGGTCGTCGACCGGCTGCTGGCGGACAGAACATGGACGTTCCGTCGTCTGCCCGGCAACAAGCATCGCAGCTTCAGGGTCGGTGATGTCCCGTTGCTCGCCGAGGAACCGTGATCGTCGCCAAGGGGGCGGAACGAGCGCCATTCGCTGTGCATTGCGAGAGCCTGCCGGTCGGACGCGAGTACCGATCCGTGGACAGGCCCCACGAGCTCAGTCCGAGCGTGTCTTTACCGTGCGGGAAGGGGAGGGATCGTGAGGGAGCCTGAGGGATCGCAACGCCGCGACCAGGAATCTCATCGGAAAGGGCCTGGTCAAAACACTGAGACCCACACTTTCGCAATGTAGAGGCCGAGGGTTCGAGTCCCTTCACCTCCACCCGGAGAAGCTAGTAGAGCGCAGTATCCCCAGTTGGAGCAGGGTGCAACGAATCGCGTGGACTGCCCTTGCACAATGTGCCGCCCAAGGCGGACCTCGCATCATCGCTGCTTTCACCCGCCAGACCGATGATCGATCGCCGCTGTGAGGCAGGATTGGGTCACTCACCGCTCGCCCACCGTGGTCGTCGGAGCGCGCCCGCACAAACTCGACACAAACTCTGATGGTTCAACTCAATATCCCGTGGCACTCAGCTACGATTGCTCAGTGTTCCGCGCGTCGGCGGCCGTGGTAGCGGCACTGTGCGTCGGCGCAGCGTTCGCAAGCTGCGGCGGTGATTCGACAGCGACACCGGGCGCCTCAGGGACCGCGACGACATCGGGAAATGCTGCAGCTCCGAACGCGACCTCCGGTTCTGAGTCGTCGGGGGACGCGGAAGCGAAGGTCTCTTCCGTCTCTGCGGTTTTGCAGCCGAAGAGCCCGCTCGCCGCCAAGGCGGCACCTGCCGAACGGGTGACCTTCATCGTGAGCTCAGCTCATGGGCCTCTCTCCTGCAAGATCGACCTGCTTCGTTCAGGCCGGGTCGTTGGATCCGCGGTGGCCGAAGTCGGATCCTCCGCGAGGGATTCGGCCTCGATCACACAGTCAGTTGCGGTCGAGGGAATCCAGGGAGGCACGTTTGCGGGCACGCCATCGGATGCCAGCGTGGTGTGCAACGCCCGCTAGCAATCCGAGGTCAGCGCGCGAACAGGTGATATCCCGCGAACACCCACGCCGCGATCAGGGCGATGTTCGGGATCGTCGACGAGGAGATGAAGCGGACGAACTCCTCGGCGTTCGCCACCCGGCCATGTGACCGTCGGGCCAACAGCTCGACCAGAAGGCCGGCGATCGGGACGGCGATCCAGAAGGCGACCCCGATCGGTGGGCTCGAGGGCAGGAGCAGCCCCGGGCCGACGGCGTGACCCCCGAGGGTGACCATGCCCGCGCCGAGGGTGGCGCCGGGCCCGGGAGCGTCCGGATCCTGCGTCGCCGGAGATGTAGGGATGCTCGTGTCGCCCACAGGCACTCTCGCCCTGGCGGCCTCGTAGCC
>JBEKVF010000241.1:0-4734 GCA_049514295.1 Acidimicrobiales bacterium | reverse complement strand
GTGTTGCGGGCCTTCTCGGGTTGTGTGCCTGCGTCATTTCCTCTGCCCGGCGTACTCGACCACCCGGGTCATGACGGTGTCGTCTGACTTCGCCACCGAGCCGCGGTCGAAGGGTGGCTGCGGGTCGTACTCAATCATGAGCTGCGCCGCCTCGGCCGCCGTGCGGTCGACCAGCAGCTCGGTCAGGCGCAGCGCCATGTCGATGCCGCTCGACACCCCGGCCGCCGTGATGAGGCGCCGGTCGAGGTGCTCGACGACGCGCTGGGGCGTGGGCTCGGCGCCGTGCGCCGCGAGCTCGCGGTAGCAGGACCAGTGGGTGGTGGCGGTCAGGCCGTCGAGCAGGCCCGCCGCGCCGAGCACCAGCGAGCCCGTGCAGACCGACGTGGTGTAGAGGGTGCCGGCGTGGGCGTGGCGCAGCCACTCGAGCACCCGCTCGTCGTGCTCGAGGGGTCGCGTCCCGACGCCGCCGGGGAAGACGATCACGTCGGGCTCGGGCACCTCCTCGAAGGTGGCGTCGGCGATCAGGGCGAGCATGCCGTTCTCGGTGCGCACCTCGCCGCGGGCGTGGCCGAGGAAGGTGATGTCGAAGGTCGGGACGCGCTGGAGCACCTCGTAGGGCCCGACGGCATCGAGCGCCGTGAACTTGGGGAAGAGCGGGATCGCGACGTGCACGCGGTCGGTCATGCGAGTGTCCTCTCGGTCGGGGCGGTGCGGAACCGCCGGCGGTAGGCGTCGGGGGAGGTGCCGAGGTGGCGGTGGAAGACACGGCGCAGCGTCTCCGCGCTGCCGAGCCCGCAGCGCGCCGCCACGACGTCGAGCGTGTCGCCGGTCGTCTCGAGCTCACGGCGGGCGGCCTCCAGCCGGGTGCGCTCGACGAAGCGGCTCGGGGTCTCGCCGACCTCCGCCGTGAAGACCCGGCTGAAGTGGCGCACGCTCATGGCGGCGGCCGCAGCCAGGGCCGGAAGGCGGTGGTCGCCGCCCGGGGCGGCCTCGACGAGGGTCTGCACGGCCCGCACGGTCGAGCGCTCGGCGCGGGGGACCCAGACCGGCGACGCGAACTGGGTCTGGCCACCGGGACGGTGCAGGAACATGACCAGCCAGCGGGCCACCGTCTGGGCGACGTCGACCCCGAGGTCCTCCTGGACGAGCGCCAGCGACAGGTCGATGCCGGCCGTGACGCCGGCGCTCGACCAGTACTTCCCGTCGCGGATGTAGATCGGGTCGGGGTCGACGGTGAGGCCGGGGTAGGCCTCACGGAGCTGGCCGGCGCGGGCCCAGTGGGTGGTCACGCGGCGCCCCTCGAGCAGGCCGGCCGCGGCGCCGAGGAAGGCGCCCGAGCACACGGTGGCCACCCGGCGGCAGCGCGGGGCGGTGCCCGCGATCCAGGTCACGAGGGCCTCGTCGTCGGCGGCGGCGTCGGCGCCCGTGCCGCCCGCCAGCACCAGGGTGTCGATGCGCTCCGTGGCGTCGGGCAGGGGCACCGTGCCCAGCTCGAGGCCGCTCTCGGCCCGGACCGGGCCGCCGTACCGCGACGCCACGGTGACCCGGTACCCCCCGGCCCGTCCGAGGGCGGCGGCCGCCCGGGCCGCCCCGGCGAAGACCTCGTGCGGGCCCACCGCATCGAGCGGCTGCAGGCCGTCGAAGGCGACGATCACGACGTGGCGCTCCCTCACGCGCCCCACTCTGAGGGGTGGGGCGCGTGGCGTCAATGACAGAGTTCCCACAGATTCGGCCATCAGCCTCGCGCGGTGAGCCGCGCTCCGGACCGCTGGTGGGGGAGCCTGTTCAGCCGGAGCGAGCCCGCCGGGTGCCCCGCGCCCGCACCCAGGCCAGCAGGTCGCCGTGCTCGCCGCGGCACACGGTCCCGGTGAAGATGTCCTCCCGATCGGTGGAGACCTCCCGCGTCACCTCGGCGTAGAGCTGGTCGCCCAGGGCCGCCGGCCGGAGGTACTCCACCAGGACCGAGGAGATGATGCCCGAGTGGTCGTCGTCGTTGGCGGCGGCGGCGACGGCCGCGCCGGCCACGGCGTAGAAGACGGCGCCGTGCACCGTGCCGTGCGGGTTGGCGTGGCTCTCGCCGGTCGTGAGGGCGGCGACCGTGTGGCCCGCACCCCGGCGCACCACCTCGATCCCGAGGAGGGTGGCGAACTCGTCGGTCCGGGGCTCGCTCAACGGGTCACTCAGGGCGCTGGGGCCGCCGAGGGCAGGCGTCCCGGCATCGGCACGGCCGTCGCCGGCCAGCGCTTGCGGCTGATCCGGCTGAGCTTGTTCAGCAGGGTGACCGCCCCGGGGTCGTCCTCAATGGGCCGGGTCTCGATCACGCCGGCCGCCTCCATGTCGTTGAAGAGCTCCTCGCCCTTCTCGGTGCGCACCACGGTCAGGGTCCAGTCGCCGAAGGCGCCGATGCCGCCGGTCGAGATGTCCGCGTGCTCGGCCGCGAAGTCGGGGCAGCTGGTGCACCCCTCGCGGGTCCACGCGTGCGCCTCCTTCAGCGGTACCTCGTGGTAACTGCCGTCCTTCATCCACACCTGGAAGACACCCTTGATGTTCATCTTGACGATGTCGGCCCGGGCCAACCCGTACTTTGCCTCGAAGAGCTCCGGGAAGATGGCGTCGTCGAAGGTCTTCGAGCACAGCAGGCCGATGGAGAGGGTGAAGCGGCGAGCGATCTTGCCCGCCTTGCGCGCAGCCATCACCGGTGGTGCGGAGGCCTGGCATCCCATGCCCACCAGGGCGATGCGCTCCGCCCCACCCGCGATGGCCTCGGTGTAGGCCAGCGGGTTGGCCGAGTAGGTGTAGCGGGAGCCGGCCGTGGCGAGCACGTCCTCCTTGTTCCAGGCCACGCGCGGCACGGCCTTCCACGTCGAGCCGTCGCCCTCGAGGCCCGAGACCAGTGCGGCGTCGATCACGTCGTGCTCGAAGGCCCAGATGAGGAGCGCGGAGACGAGCCCCCCGTCCTGCCCGGTGCCCTGCACGTCGGCGTCGCTGGCCCGGGCCAGCACGGTCCGGCGGGCGATGCCCGAGACCTCGTCGTCGGTGCGGGGCCGGCCGAAGAGGTAGGTCTCGATGTCGGGCTCCCAGGTGCGGAAGCGGGGGCAGGCCCGGGTGCACAGCGTGCAGCCCTTCTGGCCGTGGGTGCAGTTGTCCGGGCCGCCGTCCGCATCCACGTGGAAGGGCCTGTAGATGCCCTCGGAGTCGTCGTAGCCGAGCACGTCGTAGGGGCAGGCGATCACGCACGCGGAGCACCCGGTGCAGAGTCCAGACGTCACGACCTCGGTGAACAGCTCGGCCCATTGCGGCTTCTCGGGTGGCATCGGCCCACCATATTCGGCCCGGCGTCGGCAGTCCGATACCGTCGGCCCGTGCCCGAGATCCTCGAAGTCGAGCACTACAGGGCGTTCGCCGAGCGGACCCTGGGGCGATCGATCACCCGGGCGTGGATGGTGGATTCCCGCTACGGCCGGGGGGGCACGACCCCGCAGCGGCTGCGGGCGGCGCTGGTGGGCCGCACCTTCACCGGGGCGAGGCGCCGCGGGAAGCTGATGTTGCTCGACTCGGGCGGGGGGCCGACCCTGGGCCTGCGCTTCGGCATGACAGGTGGGCTCGTGGTCGACGGCCGAGAGGCGCTCGACCGCCTGCGCTACGGACCGGGGCTCTACGACGAGAAGTGGGTGCGCGCCCGCATCACCTTCGAAGACGGGGGCACTCTCCTGCTGCACGACCCCCGCCGCTTCGGGTCGCTCGAGCTCGCGCCCGACGAGGGGCGGCTCGGGCCCGATGCCCTCAGCGCCTCGTTGGCCGAGCTGCGGACCGCCCTGGCCGTCGGGCGGGGGAGCGGTGGGTCGGCGGCGCCCCTCAAGGCCAGGCTCATGGACCAGGAGCGCCTGGCCGGAGTGGGCAACCTGCTCGCCGACGAGATCCTCTGGCGGGCCGGGCTCGCCCCCGTGCGTCGCACGCCCCTCAGCGACGACGAGGTCCGGGAGCTGCACAAGGCCATGCGGGCGACGCTGCGCCAGCTGGCCCGGCGGGGGGGCTCGCACACGGGCGACCTGATGGAGGAGCGCCGCGTCGGGGGACGCTGCCCGCGCGACGGCACCGAGCTGCGGCGCGAGGTGGTGGGCGGCCGGACCACGTACTGGTGCCCGACGCACCAGTACTAACCCGGGCTCAGCTGGTGAGGGGCGGGAGTCCCTTGGCGATCAGGTCGACGCCGAAGACGAGGAAGAGCACGGCCATCACCGCTGCGTCGTGCACCGACAGCCACGCCTTGGCCGAGTCGAGCGTCCTCCTGGCCC
This sequence comes from Acidimicrobiales bacterium, assembly GCA_049514295.1. Lineage (GTDB taxonomy): Bacteria > Actinomycetota > Acidimicrobiia > Acidimicrobiales > RAAP-2 > Bog-473. The sequence goes on along the minus strand of JBEKVF010000241.1, from coordinate 439 downwards.
GCTCGCCGCCGACCAGCGCGTACAGGACGGGGACGACGATGGTCAGGCTGGCGATGACGACGAAGACGGCGGTGGCCACGACGGCGTCGGTCGTCGAGAGGCCGAGCTGCGCCAATCCCGCGGCGGCACCCACGGTGAGGATCAGGTTCTTGGGGTTCACCCCGGCGAGCAGGAAGCCAAGCCCGAAGGCCTTACCCGGCGAGAGCGTGTCCACCGTGGCCATCCACTTCGGCATGGCCGGCTCCTCGCCTGCCGCGGGGCGCTTGCGCCAGTTGCGGCGGGCGAAGAGGAGCAGCACGACGCCGAGGACGATCTTGCCCCACCACACCGAGTCGGGGGCCGGGGGGCGCGCCGGGCCCCCCCCCAGCCCCCAGCGCCCCCCCCGGGCGGCCCGCCCGCGGACGCCGCCCCACCGCCCGACCCCCCCGGGGTCCGCGGG
>JBEKVF010000240.1:0-4774 GCA_049514295.1 Acidimicrobiales bacterium | reverse complement strand
GTGAAGGCATCGTCCGTCGCCCTCATGATCGCCGCCTACCGCCTGGCGTCCGAGACCTTCGATCATCCCCTGCACCTCGGGGTGACCGAGGCGGGACCGCCGCCGGCCGGGCTGGTGAAGGGCACCGCCGGCATCGGTGCCCTCCTGGCCGAGGGGATCGGCGACACTATCCGGTTCTCGCTCACGGCCGACCCTGTCGAGGAGGCGCGCGCCGGCCGCCAGCTGCTCGAGTCGCTGGGGCTGCGCGAGCGCAAGGGTCTCGACCTCATCGCCTGCCCGTCGTGCGGCCGGGCGCAGGTCGACGTGATCGCGGTGGCCAAGGAGGCCCAGGAGGCGCTCGAGAAGCTCAACCTGCCCATCCAGGTCGCCGTCATGGGATGCGTCGTCAACGGTCCCGGCGAGGCGCGGGAGGCCGACATCGGCATCGCGGCGGGCAAGCAGAAGGGCCACCTGTTCATCCGGGGCAAGATCATCCGCGTGGTCCCCGAGGCGGACATGGTCGCCGCGCTCGTCGACGAGGCCGAGCGCCTCGTGGCCGAGGGCGTCGAGGCGCGCATGGCGACGGCGGACAAGAGCGCCGAGGCCGAGGCAGAGGCCGACCGGCGCGCGCTGCTCGAGTCGACGGGGGACGACCCCAACCAGACGTCCGCGAAGATCGAGATCATCCGGCGGCAGGGCAACAGCTAGCGCAGCACTAGCCTGCGCACCCATGTCCAAGGGTGCCATCGTGTCACGGGAGGAGGACTTCCCGCGCTGGTACCAAGAGGTCATCGCCGGCGCCGAGATGGCCGACAACGGTCCGGCCCGCGGCACCATGGTCATCCGCCCCTGGGGCTACGGGATCTGGGAGCTGATGCAGGCCGAGCTCGACCGGCGCATCAAGGAGGCCGGGGCGGAGAACGCCTACTTCCCACTATTCATCCCCGAATCGTTCCTCAAGCTCGAGGCCGAGCACGTCAAGGGCTTCGCCCCGGAGCTGGCGGTGGTCACCCACGGTGGCGGGAAGGAGCTCGAGGAGCCGCTCGTCGTGCGCCCCACCAGCGAGACGGTGATCAACAGCTTCTTCTCCAAGTGGGTGCAGAGCCACCGCGACTTGCCGCTGCTCGTCAACCAATGGGCGAACGTGGTGCGCTGGGAGCTCCGTCCGCGGCTCTTCCTGCGGACGACCGAGTTCCTCTGGCAGGAGGGCCACACGGCGCACGCCACCGAGGAGGACGCCCGCGCGTACGCGCTGCGCATCCTGGACGACGTCTACCGCTCGACCATGTTCGACGTGCTGGGCATTCCCGTGCTGACGGGTCACAAGACGGCCCGTGAGCGGTTTGCCGGGGCGAACCGGACCTGGACCTGCGAGGGGATGATGGGCGACGGCAAGGCGCTGCAGATGGGCACGAGCCACGAGCTGGGGCAGAACTTCTCGCGTCCCTTCGACATCGCGTACTCCAACGCGTCGGGCGGCCGCGAGTACGTGTGGCAGACCTCGTGGGGGGTCTCCACCCGCCTCGTCGGCGCGCTCGTCATGGGGCATGGCGACGACTTCGGTCTGCGCCTCCCGCCGGCCCTGGCGCCTGCGCAGGTGGTGGTCCTGATCGTCAAGGACGCCCCCGAGGTCCGCACGGCAGCGGACGCGCTGGTCGCCGAGCTGCGGGTGGAGGGGCACCGGGTCCGCCTCGACGACCGGACCGACACCAGCTTCGGGCGGCGCAGCGTCGACTGGGAGCTCAAGGGCGTCCCGGTCCGGGTGGAAGTGGGCCCCCGCGACCTCGCCGAGGGCAACGTCACCGTGGTCACCCGTCACCGGCGGGAGAAGGAGAACGTCGCCCTGGGCTCCGTGGCCGCCACCGTGGCCACCGTCCTCGCCACGGCAGGAGCCGAGCTCCTGGCCGAGGCGACGGCGGCCCGGGACGCCCGGACGGCGGACGCCACCTCGCTGGCCGAGGCCATGGAGGCGGGGTCGGTCGGCTTCGCGCGCGTCCGGCTGGGCGCGCTCGGGCCGGACGGCGAGGACCGGCTGGCCGAGCACGCGATCAGCGTGCGGTGCCTGCAGCGCCCCGACGGGTCGCTGGCCCAGGCGGGGGATGCCGAGGACGACCTCGTCGCCGTGGTGGGCCGGTCGTACTAGTGCCGGAATTGCTATAATCACCCAGCTGTCCATTTTTAGATCAGTACCTCGTTGAAGCGTGGGCTGCGGCCCACGCTTTCGCTTTGCGGGGGCACTTGGGACGATGAGAGGAGGTGACGGCGATGAGCGTGAACACGACGAATCTGGCGGATGCGCTGTCACCCGTCCTCGAGGCACGGGGCCTGGACCTGGTCGATGTCGAGCTGCACGGGGCCCAGCTCACGGTCTTCGTCGACCGCGAAGGGGGTATCGGCCTGGACGAGCTGGGTGAGGCCACCCGCGAGGTCTCGGCCGCCCTCGACGACCTCGACCCGATCCCGGGCCGGTACACCCTGTCCGTCTCGAGCCCCGGCCTGGAGCGGCGCCTGCGCACCCCGGCGCACTTCGCCCGGGCCGTGGGGGAGACCGTCACCATCCGGATGGATGCGGGCACGGCGGACGTCCGGCGCATCACGGGGACGCTCGGCGGCGCGGACGAGACGGGGTGCACCCTGACCGGTCCCGAGGTGCCGGGCGGGGAGATGCGGATCGCCTACGACCAGATCGAGCGGGCGCGGACGGTGTTCGAGTGGGGGCCGGAGCCTCGGAAATCGAAGAGTGAGAGGGTGACGCGGCCATGAGCAAGACCAACTTCGAGTTCCTCGACGCGCTGGGTCAGATCGCGCGCGACAAGGGGATCTCGGTCGAGACGCTGCTCGACGCCCTGGCCAACGCGCTGGTGGCGGCCTACAAGCGCCGTCCCGATGCCGCCGAGGAGGCCGTGGTCACCATCGACCCGGACTCGGGCGAGATCCGGGTCTACGGGCAGGAGCTGAACGAGGAGGGCGAGGTCATCCGGGAGTGGGACGACACCCCCGACGACTTCGGGCGCATCGCCGCGCAGACCGCCAAGCAGGTGATCCTCCAGCGGATCCGCGAGGTCGAGCGGGACATGAAGTACGAGGAGTACGCCGGACGCGAGGGCGACATCGTCACCGGGATCGTCCAGCAGACCGACAACCGCTACACGCTGCTCGACCTGGGCAAGGTGGAGGCGTTGCTACCCCAGGCCGAGCAGGTCTCCTACGAGCGCTACGAGCACGGCGCGCGCCTGAAGGCCTACATCGTCGAGGTCCGCAAGACCACCAAGGGTCCCCAGATCGTGGTCAGTCGCACCCACCCCGGGCTGATCAAGCGGCTCTTCGAGCTCGAGGTGCCCGAGATCGGCTCCGGTGTGGTGGAGATCAAGGCGGCCGCGCGCGAGCCTGGCCACCGCACCAAGATCGCCGTGTGGTCGAACGACCCCAATGTCGACCCGGTCGGTGCCTGCGTCGGTGCCCGCGGCTCGCGGGTGCGGATGGTGACCAACGAGCTGCGCGGCGAGCGCGTCGACGTGGTGCCGTTCTCGGACGACCCGGTCGAGCTCATTCAGAACGCGCTGGCCCCGGCACGGGTGCGTGAGGTCCGGCTCGACGAGGAGACGGGCACCGCTACCGTCATCGTGAGCGACTTCCAGCTCTCTCTCGCCATCGGCAAGGAGGGCCAGAACGCCCGGCTGGCGGCCCGCCTCACCGGGTGGCGTATCGACATCAAGAGCGAGACCCAGCTCGCCGAGGAGGAGGCCGGCTACGCCGACCAGGACTGGGCCGAGGGCGAGTGGGTCGAGAACGAGAGCGGTGACCTCGTGTGGAAGCCGGCCGAAGGCGGCGAGGCCATGTCGGCCGAGGAGTGGTCGCACCAGGCGGAAGACACGAGTGAGGCTCCCGCCACCGAGGCGGGGGAGGCCGACGGGGCCGTCGAGGCGTCAGCCGAGGCGGAGCCTGCAACGGTTCCCGAGGCGGAGCCTGCCGGGGAGGCCAAGGTGTCGGAGCAGGCCGCGGTGTCGGAGGCCGAGGCATAACGCCGACACGGACCTGTGTCGGTTGCCGGAGAGCCCTGCCGGCCGACCAGTTGATCCGAATCGTCCGGTTGCCGGGCGGGGCGCTGTCGATGGACCGGCACGGCCCCGGGCGGGGGGCCTGGATGTGCCGGGGGTCGCTGGGCTGTCTCGATGATGCGGTGCGTAGGCACGGGTTCGACCGGGCCTTCGCAGCCTCCATCGATGCCGCCGACGTGCAGCAGTTGCATGCACAGCTGGGCGAGGCGTGGGGGCGCCCCGCACCTGATGTGCGAGGATAGGGGGCTGGCTTGACGCCGGGCCCCGAGAGGAACCAAGGACAAAGAGAACCACTTGCCGAAGAAGATTCGCGTCTATGAGCTGGCCAAAGAGCTAGGCCTCACCAACAAGGAAGGGCTCGAGCTGGCCCTTTCCCTGGGGATCGGGGTCAAGAGCCATTCGTCCTCGATCGAGGATGCGCAGGCCGACCGCGTCCGCCACCGGGGCGGGGGAGACCGGCGGGGCCGCCGAGACGTCAGCCGAGGCGGAGCCTGCAGCGCCGAGCGAGGCGGAGCCTGCCGCGGAGTCCGAGGTGTCGGAGCAGGCCTAGGTGTCGGAGGAGGCCGAGGCATAACGCCGACACGGACCTGTGTCGGTTGCCGAAGAGCCCTGCCGGCCGACCAGCTGATCCGAATCGTCCGGTCGCCGGGCGGGGCGCTGTCGGTGGACCGGCACGGCCCCGGGCGGGGGGCCTGGATCTGCCGGGGGTCGCTGGGCTGTCTCGACGATGCGGTGCG
>JBEKVF010000239.1:0-4782 GCA_049514295.1 Acidimicrobiales bacterium | reverse complement strand
GCCTCCTCGGCTACGCAGAGCGGCGTCACCATTCAGGTCGACGGCGATACCGGTGCCACCACGGGTGAACAGACGCTGACGGTGTCGAAGAAGGGGTCGGCCGCGGAGCACGTCACCGCCATGGTGGTCGGGTCGACTGGATACGTGAAGGGCAACGCAACCGCGCTCAACCACGTCATCGGCCTGACCAACGCCGAGTCCCGCAAGTACGCCGGCGTCTGGCTCTCCTTCCCGACGTCGAACAGCTCCCTCGGCGAGCTCGTCAGCGGCCTCCTGAACTCGCAGGTGACCACCGAGCTGCAGATGAGCGGGCCCTACCGCTACGGCACCGCCACCACGGTGCAGGGCAAGCGCGCGGTTGCCGTGCGCGGCTACGTGAGCACCGTCAGCGGCAGCAAGGTGCCCGTGATCATCTACCTCCCGGCCAGCGGCACGCCGGATCCGCTCGAGGAGGTCACCAACCCGGGCGGCACGGGCGGCTCCTCAGCCATCCACGGCACCGTCGTCTTCTCCAACTGGGGCGAGAACACCAGCGAGTCGGCGCCCAAGACGTCGGTGTCGCTGCTGAAGCTGGTGCCGGCCTCCACCTCGGGCGCGACCACGACCACCACCACCGCCTCGGGGTAGGTCGCGTGCCCCCGCGGCTCGAGGCCGCCCTGGGCGACATCACAGCCGAACGGGTCGACGCGGTCGTCAACGCCGCCAACCGGCACCTGCGCGGTGGCGGCGGGGTCGACGGCGCCATCCACCGCGCCGCAGGCGCCGAGGTGCTGCAGGCCGCCTGCCGGGCCATCGGCGGCTGCCCGCCCGGCCAGGCCGTGGTGACCGACGGGTTCGGCCTGCCGGCGCGCTTCATCATCCACACCGTGGGCCCAGTCTGGGAGGGTGGTGCCGCGGGCGAGCCGGAGACGCTCGCCTCGTGCTACCGCAGCGCCCTGGTCGTCGCCGACGAGCTGGGCGCCCGCTCCGTCGCCTTCCCCGCCATCTCTACCGGTGTGTTCGGCTATCCGCCGGGGCAGGCCGCCGAGGTCGCCGTGACAACCGTCCGCGCGGCGGACACCGACGTCACCCTGGTCCGATTCGTCGCCTTCGACGCCGCGACTCTGGAACGCTACCTCGAGCTCCTGTGAGGTGACCCGCCCGGGAGCCGCTCAGGACGAGAGGTCGTAGACGGTCTCCCCGCCAACGGTCTCGGCGGTGTAGTGCGACTCGACCCACGACGTGATCTGCGAGGCATCGTCGCTGGTGCTGCCCGTGCCGCCGGGCCCGCCGCCGCCACCGAAGCCGCCCGAGCCGGAAATGAAGTAGTGGATCTTTCCCTCCGACACGTACTTCTCGAACTGGGCCAGCGTCGGCGCCGGGTCGGTCCCGTTGAACCCGCCGATGGCCATCACCGGCTCGCCGCTCCCGAGCTGGTAGCCGGCGGCGTTGTTCGAGTTCACCGTGGCGGCGGCCCACGTGTAGCGGCCGGCGTCCGCCTGGAGCAGCTTGTTCAGCGCGGGGTTGGACCGGCTCGAGCTCAGGAACCCACCGCCGGCACCGCCGCCACCCCCGCCGAAGGCACGGCGGGCTCCGGCGCCGCCACCGAACGAGGGTGCTGCGCCGCCGGGGAAACCGCCGCCGGGGAAACCGCCGGTCCCGGTACCGGTTCCGGCGCCGGGGAAACCGCCGCCGGGGAACCCGCCACCGAAGGCACGCCGGAACCCACCACCCGGACCGCCGCCGGGGAACCCGCCCCCGGGGCCGCCCTGGCCGCCGGCCGGGGTCGGCGTCACCGACGGGATGGCCCCGTTGTGCGCGGTGGCCGCCGTGGCGACCGTCGAAAAGAGAGGTGCGGCGAGGGCGGCCCCGAGGCCGAGCGCCGCGACGAGGCCGATCGCCAGCTTCGGCACGGATCGGAGCAGGGGGAGGGCGAGGATGGCGACGACACCGAGCGATCCGACCACCGCGACGAAGGGCCGCAGGGCCGGGAACCAGTCCGACGTGCGTCCCAGGAGCAAGTAGCTCCAGACCACCGTGGCGGCGAGACCGGCGGCGAGACCGATCCTTCCGGCCCAGCTCTCGCGGCGCTGCCACAGGCCCACGGTGGCGATCCCGACGAGACCACCGAGGGGAGCCGCCAGGGCGACCGTGTAGTAGGGGTGGATGATGCCCTGCGCCAGGCTGATGACGAGGCCGGTGCACACGAGCGAGCCGCCCCACAGGAGCAGCGCGGCGCGCTCGCGGTCGGTCCGGCGGGCCCGGATGGTGATGCCGAGCAGGACGGCGCCCATGAGCAGCGCGCCGGGCAGCAGCCACGACATCATGTTCCCGAACTCGCTGTTGAAGAGCCGGGTCAACCCGGTGGGCCCCCACATGCTCCCGGCGACCCGACCTCCGCCCACGCTGCCGCTCTCGTTGCCGGTGAGCCGGCCGAAGCCGTTGTAGCCGAAGATCAGGTTGAGGATGCTGTTGTTCTGCGAACCGCCGACGTAGGGGCGGTCGGCGGCGGGCGTCAGCGCGACGGCGGCCACCCACCAGCCCGCGGCGACGAGCACGGAGACGCCCATGACGGCGACCTGCCACACCCGTCGCCACCATCCGGTGGGCGCGGCGAGCAGGTAGACGACCGCCATGACGGGGATGATGAGGAACGCCTGCATCATCTTGGTGATGAAGCCGAAGCCTACGAGCGTCCCCGCGAGGACGAGCCACTTGGTCTGCGCCCGCTCCAGGCCGCGCATGGTGGCGTAGAGGGCGCCGGTCAGCAGCAGCGCCAGCATGGCGTCGGGGTTGTTGTAGCGGAACATCATGGCCGCCACCGGCGTGAGCGCCACCACGGCAGCGCCGAGGAGCGCCGCCTGCGCGCTGAACCAGCGCCGCACGGACAGGTAGACCAGGCCGACGGTGGCCACGCCCTCCAGGGCTTGCGGCGCGAGGACGCTCCACGAGTTGAGCCCGAAGATCCGGGCGGAGATCTCCATCGGCCACAAGAAGGCGGGCGGCTTGTCGACGGTGATGAAGTTCGACGAGTCCGAGGACCCGAAGAAGAAGGCCTTCCAGCTCTTGGTGCCGGCCTGCACCGCCGCCGAGTAGAAGGAGTTCGCCCACCCGCTCGCCCCCAGGTCCCACAGGTAGAGGACGGCGGTCGCTGCGAGCAGCGCGAGCAGCGCGGGCCGCACCCAGGGCGCATCGCTCTCCTTGCCGCGCACGAAGCGCGCCAGGGGCCCACGCCGCGGGCCGGGGGGCCACTCGGATCCGGCGGGCGCGCCGGTCTCGTGGGCGTCCGTGCGGACGGCGTCGAGTTGCGTCGGCGGGTCGAGCAACCCGACGGGGGCGTCGGGGGCGGGCGTGAGGTTCGTCATCGTGACACCTCCATCGGGTCGGCACTCGGGCGTGCGCTCGGGCGGAAGATCCAGGCCCGCAGCACGGCGAACCGGAAGACAGCGGCGACCACGTTGGCCACGGTGATCGCGACGAGCTCGGGGAGCAGGGCGCCCGGAGCCATCCATTGGGCGACGAGGAGGCCCAGTGTCGTGAAGGCGAGGCTCACGGCGTACGCTCCGCCGGCGACGGCGAAGACTCGACCGCGCCGGGTCTGGCCGTCGGTGGTGCTGGACAGCTCGCGGTGCACCGCCGTGTTGAACAGGGTGGCGATCGCCATGGCGACGGCGTTGGCGCCGAAGGCGCCGATGAGCGGGCGCCAGGCGATGAAGAGGAAGAGGTATCCGATCGTGGACACGACGCCCACGCCGGCGAAGCGCAGGAGCTGATCGGCCGTCACCTCGTTGGAGCGGACCCGTCGCAGGCCTTTGGGACGCCGGACCAGCATTCGCCACACGCCGCGCAGATCGTCGGCGGCGGTCGACACGATGTCCACCCGCGAGTCGGGGTCGTCGACCCAGTCCACCGGGACCTCGCCGATCCGCAGGCCCAGCCGCTCGGCCGTGACCAGCAGCTCGGTGTCGAAGAACCACTCGTTGTCCTCGACGAGCGGAAGCAGCTGTTCCGCCGCGTCGCGCCGCAGCGCCTTGAAGCCGCACTGGGCGTCGCTGAACCGGCCCCGCAGGGTGAGCTTGAGGAGCAGGTTGTAAGCCCTCGATATCAGCTCGCGCTTCGGCCCGCGCACCACGTGCGCCCCGCGTGCGAGGCGCGACCCGATCGCTACGTCCCGGTGACCCGAGAGCAACGGAGCCACCAGCGGGAGCAGCGCCGGGAGCGAGGTGGAGAGGTCGACGTCCATGTAGGCGACCACGGGGGCCTCGCTGGTTGACCACGCCGAGCGCAGGGCGTAGCCGCGTCCCTTGCGCTCCAGATGCATGGCCGCCACGCCGGCCACGCTGGATGCGAGCTGGCTCGCCACACGGTAGGTGTCGTCGGTGCTCGCGTTGTCCACGATGGTGACGAGCGCCCGGAAGGGGAAGGACTCGTCGAGGAAAGTGCGCAACGCCGTGATCCTCTCCGCCAGTTGCGCCGCCTCGTTGTACACGGGCACGATGATCTCGACGTCCACGGGGACCCGGCGGGGGTCCACGTCGGCCTTGAAGGGCGCCAGCGCTGTCATGTCATGCATGGTGGCGGTCTCGGCTCTGGGCTCCGTGAAGGTCGGCTGTGGGCCCGGTGTGAATCGCGGGCGCCGCATCGGACCGGGCTCAGGCGGCGGATTCCGGTGACTCGCCGGCCGCGACCTGGTCCTGGGCCTGGTTCAGCGTCAACGTGCTCATCGGGATGCGCACGGTCACGGTCATGCCTTGCCCCGGTGATGATGCCGCCGAGACGGTGCCCCGGTGCGCCGCCACGATG
>JBEKVF010000238.1:0-4798 GCA_049514295.1 Acidimicrobiales bacterium | reverse complement strand
CCACCGGATGTCGGTCATGGGGGCAAGCGAAAGGCGCACTGATTTCCCGCTCGTGCCCGCCAGCAGGAATCGGAGATCGTCGCTCGGCTGGGCCACCGCGACGTGCAACCCGTCGTCGTCGACCCGGATGGGGATGGCGAGGTTCTCGCGGGAGATCGCCTCGGGGACGAGGGCCAGCGCCTCGGGATCCGGCGTGTCGCGTCGAAGGTCGGTCACCGGCATGCCGAAGAAGTCGGCCAACGCGTCGACCAGGCCGCGCTCGTCGAGGGCGCCCATGTCGACGAGCACCTCACCGAGCCGCTTCCCCGAACCCGCCTGCTGCTTCAGGGCCGTCGCGACCTGGCCATGGGTGACGAGACCGCGGGCGACGAGCACCTCCCCGAGAAGCCCCCTGGGCCGCGCTGGAGGCGCACCATGGTCCCGATCTGTAAGTGGAGCCTCGTTCAAAAATTCCGACCCGAGGGAGTCCACGTCCCCTCTGGGTCCGCCGTCCGCCGCATCCTCGAGGACGAGGAGGTCGCCGTCGGGCACGGGGGTGCTGTTTCTCTGTCGTAGTTTCATGATGATCTCGCTGACGTCGAGGCGGCGGCACGTGTGCTCGTGCGCCATCACCGCTCACCGTGCATCAGTGGAATCTCCGCAACACTTGAGCAAACTGGGGCACGGCTCAGCGAGCTGACGGGGCGCTGAGCCGCCGGGACGCACCCATAGGATCGGGCCGTGGGTAGGGACGACACCTCGGAGGAGAACGGGCAGCCCGACGGGTACGTGGCGCCCGGCAGCACCAGGACCCCCGGCCGGCCCACACTCAACTCGTCCGTCCGACGGCGCCGGGCCGACCGGGCCTTCTACATCAGGTTGGCCGGTGCCATGCGCCAGAACGAGCGGGCGCTCGAGAGGTTGAAGCGGTGACCCCTGACGCGTCCCTCAGCATCGAGCCCGCTACCGTGCGGGCCCTCGAGCTGGCCGACTTCCTCCTGATCGCCGAGGAGTCCAGCCTCCACCTGGCGGACTCGGCTCTCCACGCGCCACTGGCCACCTTCGGCGGTGAGGACTTCTACCCCGAGTTCACCGTCAAGGCCGCGGTGCTGTGCGCGCACCTGATCAAGAACCATCCCCTCAAGGACGGCAACACGCCCGTGGCGCTGGTCGCCACCATCGAATTCTGCCAACGCAACGGTCACCCCTGGACACCGCCCCCCGGTGACGAGGACGGCGAGGTGACCGCGACCCGCCTCCTCGAGCTGGCCGCCGCCCCGCTGGACGACGCCACGGTCGCCGAGCTCGCCTCGTGGATCGGGAGCCGCGTCGGGCACGTGGAGTGAGGGGCGGCGAGACCCGGCCCACGAGCCCGACCGTAGGGTGTGGCGCATGCGCTCTCACCGCCGGACATCGCCGTCTCCCCGCTTCGACCAACGTGTCGCCGTGGTCACGGGTGCCTCATCGGGCATCGGGAGGGCGATCGCCCTCACCCTGAGCGAGAGGGGGGCGACCGTCGTGGGTCTCGCCCGGCGCAAGGAGTTGCTCGAGGAGCTGGCACCCGAGCTCGCACGGCGCACGCAGCACAGCGGCACGGTGGTGTGCGACGTGGGCGACGCCGATACGTTCCGTGAGACCCTCAGTGCCATAGAGGTCGAGCACGGCCGGATCGACATCCTCGTCAACAACGCGGGCGTCGACCTCATGCTGCCCGTTCCCGGGGGTGACCTTGGCACCGTGCGCGAGGTCTTCGACGTCAACTTCTTCTCAACCGTGGCCGGCACCCTCGCGGTCGTCCCGGGCATGGTCGAGCGCGGCTGGGGCGTGGTCGTCAACGTGTCCTCCGACACGGCGCGCGCGCCCGAGCCGAGGCAGGGTGCCTACGCCGCGTCCAAGGCGGCCATCTCCGCCTTCAGCGAATCGGTGGCCCACGAGGTCGCCGCCCGGGGGGTGCACGTGCACGTCCTCTACCCGGGGTGGGTGCCCACGGCAATGGGGCTCTCGGGCAACGAGGACGGGGGGTCCCTGCCCCCGAAGATGGTGCGCCGCACCGAGGAGCAGGTCGCGACACTCGTGGCCGACCGGATGGGCGGTCCGCACCTCGACATCAACGCCGCCCGCCTCCCCCTGATGGCGCCCATCGCCCGGACGTTGGCGCCGCTGTCCTACCAGAAGGCGATGCGGCGAATGGCCACCACCTCGGAGGCCACTCGGGAGCGCTAAAAATAGATGATCTCCTTGGCCCGCTCGGTGACCTCATCGAGGTCGCCGGTCCAGGCACCGGTCGAGAGGTACTTCCAGCCGCCGTCGGCCGACACCACCACGATGGACGCCTCCTGACCCTCCGGCAGCGACGACGCGCACTTGACCGCACCGGCCAGCGCCGCCCCCGTCGAGATGCCGGCGAAGATGCCCACCTCGGCCAGGCGCCGCGTCCACTCGATCGACTCCCGGGGCCGTACCACTGTCTTGCGGTCGAGCAGCTCGGCGCCCCCGAGGTTCTCGAAGATGGGCGGGATGTAGCCGTCGTCGAGGTTGCGCAGGCCGTCGACCATCTCCCCCGCCGGCGGCTCGACGGCCCAGATCTGCACCTTGTCCCCGAGCTTCTCGCGCAGGAACCGCCCCACCCCGAGCAGCGTCCCCGACGTCCCGAGCCCGGCGACGAAGTGCGTCACGCCCGGGCAGTCACGCAGGATCTCGGGGCCGGTGCCCTCGTAGTGCGCCTTGGGATTGGCCGGGTTGCCGTACTGGTAGAGGAAGACCCATTCGGGATGCTCCGACGCCAGCTCCCGGGCCATGCGCACCGCGCCGTTGGAGCCCTCCGAACCGGGTGACTCGATGATCTCGGCCCCCCACAGCTCGAGGAGCTGGCGTCGCTCCACCGACACGTTGGTCGGCATGACGGCCTTCAGCGTGTAACCCTTGACCCGGCACACCATGGCCAGGCCGATGCCCGTGTTGCCCGACGTCGGCTCCATCAGCACCTGGTCCGGCTTGCCCGGAACCAGGACGCCGGTGCGCTCGGCATCCTCAATGAGCGAGAGCGCCACGCGGTCCTTCACCGAGCCGCCGGGGTTCTGCCCCTCCAGCTTCATGTAGATGCGCGCGGTGGGGTTCGGGCTCAGCGCGCTGATGTCGACCATCGGCGTGTTGCCGATCATCTCGAGCACCGACGGGTACAACGTCACGCGACTTGCTCCCGGACCCGGCGTCAGCCCCCGGCCACGGCCGGGAGGATCGAGACCTCCGTGCCGTCCTTGACCGGCGTGTCGAGGCCCTGCAGGTAGCGCACGTCGTCGTCGTCGACGTAGACGTTCACGAACTTGTGCAGGGCACCCTCGTCGGTGAGCACCTGGCCGGCCATCCCCGGGTACTCGGCCACGAGCTTGGAGAGGACCTCGCCGATGGTGGCGCCGTCGACCCTGACGACGGCCGCGCCCCCGGCGTGGCTGCGCAGGACGGTCGGTAGACGGACTTCGACGGCCACGGGGCCTCCTCGCTCAATGCCCTCGGGTGCCCGCGGCTGCCCTCGGGCTGGTCAGGGTGATTGTTGACTGATCCGGTAACGATTCTACAAGGAGCCGCCCCCGGACCCCTACCCTGCCACCTCGAGGCCTGGGACCTCGAGCCCGGGGACCTCCACGGGCTCCTCGGTGATCTGCCCGTCCCGGATCAGGTAGCTGCGCACCACGGGGTGGGTGTCCCGCAGGGAGACGAGCACGTAGTGCCAGCCGGGGTCCGTTGCCTGCGCCACGTCGGTCGGCGAGGGATAGGCGTCGGTGTGGGTGTGGGAGTGGAACACGCCCATGATGTCGGCCCCGAGCGCCTGGGCGGCCCGGTCCACCCGCAGCATCTCCTTGGGGTCGATCTCGTAGACCATGGCCGAGCCGGCCGCGTTGGGGGTGAAGAAGAGGTGGGCCGCCTCGTCACCGCCGTAGGACCCGACCAGGAGGCCGCACGCCTCGTCGGGCAGACCGGCCAGGCAGTGGGCGACCATCTCCATGTAGACGGCGCGGGACAGGCGGAGCACCCATGAAGGGTACCCTCGTACCCCTCATGGCCAGGGCGAAGAAGCAGATCGCCAAGCGGGCGGCCGCCCGCGAGGAGCGCAGCGGCGACCGCACGGTCGCCACCAACCGTCGCGCCCGCCGGGAGTACGAATTCCTCGAGACGTTCGAGGCGGGCATCGTGCTGCAGGGCTCCGAGGTCAAGTCGCTCCGGGAGGGAAAGGCGCAGCTCAGCGAGGCCTACGCCCGGGTGGACGGCGGGGAGCTGTGGCTCTTCCAGCTGCACATCCCGCCCTGGAGCTTCGCCACGGGCGTCGGCGCCCACGATCCTGATCGCAAGCGCAAGCTCCTGGTGCACCGGGCCCAGATCGACGAGCTGCTGGGCAAGACGCAGCAGCAGTCGTTGACCCTGATCCCGGCCTCGTTGTACTTCCGGGACGGCAAGGCGAAGGTCCAGCTGGCCCTGGCCAAGGGACGCCGCCTCTACGACAAGCGCAACGTGATCATGGCCCGGGACGCCGAGCGGGAGGCCGCCCGGGCCAGCAAGGAGATGAGCCGCTGGAGCGGCGAGTAGGCGCCCGGCGCGGCCGTCGAGCAGCCTGGCTCGTAACCCGTAGAATGGACAGGCTGGTCAAAGCGGTCAGCAACCCAGACATGGGGGTGATTGGTTTCGACTTCGGTCGTCAAGCTAGGAGAAGCGAGCCGTGGTCTCCGGAACCACGTTAAAGAGCCGGAACCAAAAACAAACGCCGAGCCTCAGCTCGCGATCGCTGCTTAAGTAGCGACGTCCGACCGGTCCCCGCCCTACGGAT
>JBEKVF010000237.1:0-4822 GCA_049514295.1 Acidimicrobiales bacterium | reverse complement strand
TCGTGGCCATCGTCGCTGCGACCACGGGGACGACCGCGGTCGCCAGCACGACCTTCCCGTCCGCCATCCACCCCTCCGGCGGCGCGACGACCACGACGTCCTCCGTGCCCGGATCCGCCCCGGCCGCGGCACCGGTGCGGGTCCTGCTCTTCGGTGACTCGGTGGCGTTGACGCTCGGGGTCGGGCTGTCCGACCCGGCGGACCAGGCCAAGTACGGCTATGTCCTCTCGGACAAGGGCATCCTCGGCTGCGGAGTGGTGAACGGGCCCGAGGTCGAGCTGATGGGATCGCGCGACGTGACGCCGTCCGCCTGCAACGGGTCCCTGTACACACCGGGGGAGGCCCAGGACGAGCAGCCCTGGCCGTACCAGTGGCTGAACGCCATGAACGAGGTCAAGCCGAACGTGGTCGTGCTCCTGGCGGGGCGCTGGGAGGTGGTCGACCGCGAGTACCAGGGCGGCTGGACCAATATCTTGAGCCCGGCGTACGCCGCCTACGTGAAGCAGCAGCTGGAGCAGGCGTCGAAGCTCGTGACGGCGGCCGGGGCGCGCATGGTGTTCCTGACTGCACCCTGCACCGACGAGGGGGAACAGCCGGACGGCGCCCCGTGGCCCGAGGACAACCCGGCGCGCCTGGCGGCCTACAACAAGCTGGTCCGGGAGGTGGCGGCGGAGCATCCCCTGACCGACTCGGTGGTCGACCTCAATGCGGCGGCGTGTCCCGCGGGGAAGTTCACCAGCACGGTCGACGGCGTGGTGATCCGGCGCACCGACGGCATCCACTTCACCAACGCCGGGGGCGAGCTGCTGGCGCCCAAGGTCATGCCGCCCATCGTGGCCGCCGGCAGAGCGCAGGCGGCGGCCGGCGGGGCGGGTGGGCCCTCAGCCGGCGGGTGACGCCGGGTTCGGGTTCACGTTCTGTGGGGTGGTCCCGGATCCGGGGCTCTGCGGGTTGCCGTTCGGATTGCTGTGGGCGACGACGCACTGGGCCCGGAGCGAGGGCACGAGGTGGCCCTCGTCGACGGTGGCGCCCTCCGAGATGGTGGTCATCAGCGAATTCCACGAGCCGTCGTCGGAGTTTGCCTGGGCGGCCAGCGGGAGCGCCGTCCGTAGCTCCTGGTCGGCCTCCTTCTGGAGCAGGGCCACGGTCGCCGGTGGGGTGCCGACGTGGACGGAACGCAGGTAGTCCTGGACGGAGCGGTCCACGTGGACGCAGGCCTGCTGGGCCAGGGCCTGGCCGCCCTGGTTGCTGCAGGCGCTCAGGCCCACCACGGCGCCAGCGACGGCGAGCGCCGTCGCCAGGGCCCGACCTCCCCCGGGGCGACGGGCCCCCCGCACGTCAGGCGAGCCAGCGCTCGGCCGATTCGAGCAGGAAGCGGCTGACGGCCAGGGCGCGGTCAAAGACGTCGCAGAGGAGCTCCTCGCCACCCAGGACCCGGGCCAGTGACACTGGGTGCCGGGCCACGATGCTCAGCCGCCGCTCCGAGCCGTCGGTGGCGTTGGCGAAGGAGTCGATGGCGGAGACCTCGAGGGGGAGCTCGATCCCCCCGACGCCGGCCAGGTCGATGGCGAGGCGCAGCAGGTCCGGACCGCTCGGGAGCGGCGGCAGCGCCCAGGTGAAGGTCAGGGGGAAGTGGAACTCGTCGGGCGGCTCCTCGTCTTCGGACAGCAGGACCACGGCGTCCTCGAAGGAGAGGAGGACGCGAGGGTCCACGTCGAGAGCGAGGTGCAGGTCGAGGGGCCCCCCGCACCCCTCCTCGGGATGCAGGTCGACCTCCCAGACCTGGCGCAGCGAGTAGGTCTCGACGAAGTGCCGCTCGTCGTGCACGTGGAACCCGTGGTCGACGGAGTGGTCCTTCAGGTCTGCGACGTAGCCGGCGACATCGATGGCAGCCACAACTGGGGGAGCCTAATGGGAGCAGACGGGCACCCGTTGAGGCAGGCCGGGGCACCGCCGGCCGGTAGGGTTCGTCACCCGTGGACGACGTTCGCCTGCTCGAGGTGCTCGACGAGGCCGTCGGTGCAGTCCGGGCCGCGCTGGACGCGCTCGACGACTGGGGGCCCGCGGGGACCAAGCCGGGGCAATACCGCCTCGACCTGGCGGCCGATGCCGCGGCACTGCCTGTGCTCCACGGCGCCGGTCTGGCAGTCCTCTCCGAGGAGTCGGGCGTCACCGGCGACGCGTGCGCCGCCCTGCTGGCGGTGATCGACCCGGTCGACGGCTCCACGAACGCCCACCGGGGCGTGCCGTTCTATTCGACGAGCATCTGCGTCCTCGACGCCGAGGGCCCGCTGGTAGGGCTGGTGGTCAACCAGGCCACGGGCGACCGCTACGCCGCCGTGCGCGGCGGCGGCGCGGAGAGGGACGGCGCGCGGCTCATGTCGTCGGGGTGCGAGGACCTGGCGGGCGCCATCGTGGGCATCTCGGGGTTCCCGGGCCACCATCCCGGGTGGGCCCAGTACCGCGCGCTCGGCGCCGCCTCGCTGGAGTGTTGCGCGGTGGCCGAGGGGGTGCTCGATGCGTACCTGGTGGTGGGGAGCAGCACGCTCTACGGCTGGGACTACCTGGCCGGGCTGCTGATCTGCCGCGAGGCGGGTGCGCCCGAGGGGGAGCGCGACGGACGGGACCTGGTGGTGCGTGACGCGTCGAGCCGCCGGCCCATCGTGGCGGCGACACCGGCGCTGGCGGAGCGGCTGGCTGCCGAGGGGACACTGTGACCGACGGCGGAGGAACCGAGGCCGGCGCCCTGCGGGCGCGCAAGACGTGGCGGACACTCGAGCCGCTGCACGGCATGGTCTATTTCGTCCCCGAGGCGGCGGAGGCGTACGCGCGTCTCGGCATCGACCGCCGGGCGGGGTACTTCTCGTCTCGGGCGGCGCCGATGGGCGCCGTGGCCGCGGACGTGGTGGTCTCGACGTTCTTCAACTTCAACCCGGAGCTGGTGCACGCGGCCATCCCCGGCTCGTGGGAGGTGGCGACACCCGACCAGCTGGTGGCGGCGCGCTTCAGCGCCGTGGACGCCGCGTTCCGGCGGCTGCTGGGCGACGGTGCCGTGGGTTCCGACAAGATGCGCCGCGCCGCACGCCTTGCCCGCACGGCGGCGGAAGAGGCGGGCCGGCGACCGGAAGGCCGTCCACTGGCGGCGGCACACGCCGACGTGGCCTGGCCGACCGAGCCACACCTGCAGCTCTGGCACGCCCAGTCGATCCTGCGCGAGTTCCGGGGCGACGGGCACATCGCGCTCCTGGTCGTGCACCGCCTGTCGGGAATCGAGTCGCTGGTCACCCACGCGGCGGCTGGTGACGTCCCCGCCCATGTGCTGCGCTCGACGAGGGGCTGGTCCGAGGACGAGTGGGACACAGCGGTCGGGGCGTTGCAGGGGCGGGGCTGGCTCCAGATGAGCGAAGGGCTCCGATTCACCGAGTGGGGCGCCGCCCAGCGCGCGACGATCGAGAACGCCACCGACGCGCTCGCCGCCGCGCCCTACGCCGCCTTGGGCGACGAGGCGTGCACCGAATTGCGAGCCCTGGCCCGGCCCTGGAGCACGGCTTTCGCCGAGCAGCTGCCGCGCTGAGGGCTCCGTGACGGGTCGTCACCGGGGGATGGGCATAATTGCCCGGGCGCCGGAGCGCTTGGGCGCTTAGCTCAGTTGGTTAGAGCAGCTGGCTTACAACCAAGACGGGCTGAACGTTGTGCCTGACCAGATATTTCCTGGTCGGGGGGGAGCGTAAGAGGCGAAACTATCTGCTCTAAGAAGATTTCTGAGCAAGGTCCAGAAACTGTCGAAATCAGAGCGATGCTGCATTGGAGCGGGCGACTCGCCGTGACGGCTCCCATGCCAACTGTTGTCCAAACGTTGTGCTGGTTCAGTCCGATCGGCTCTGTTTCCGCATGGACCGCAATGTCAGCATCCAGATTGAGGGGCGGTGAGTCGAGGGGACTCGGGGTAAGCAAGCGTTGCCGACCAAGCTAGGAGAGCTATGCAGACCGGACCAGGCGGCGATCAACACATTGACTACTGCATAATCTGCACGGAACAGCGCCCATTCACCGGCAAGACGATACGGCTGGACGATGGAAGGCAGGCAGCCACAGGCGCATGTCCCGTATGTGGGGAAATGATAATCCAACTCCTCCCCGAGGCGTCGGACTGAGAACGTCGCCGTCGGCCCTCGTCCGAGCACGGGTTGCTTTGGTCGTCGCCCCTCGCCATCAATCGAGCCGCTACCGCCTCTCGGCCTGCGTAGTCCCGCCCCATAAGTCCGCTTTTCCATCCGCCCCGACGGGCTAATCAGTCTCGGAAACCGCCGGATTCTGGGGCGAATGTGTTAACCCCTTAAGGGAGGACTCGGTGATGTACGCAGCCTGGCAGGGGACCCATCTCGATTGCAATGCCTGACTGTGGGGGGTTGGCGCTCAGCTGTTCTCGTAGCTGGTCGTCAGCAAGGACTTCGCACGTTCGAGGTCTTGCAGGGATGTAAGCGTTACTTCGAGGTCGCCAGTGCCCCAATGTCCGATCGATCGAACATCACGAGTAAAATCTTTCTCTAGTTCGGTGCTCGTGACATCCACCTTGAGATAGACGACAAGTGTTTTCTTTTGGGGGCGCACTTCGATGCATGCGAAGTTCTTGATCCGTCGAAATGCTATGTAATCCTGGGTGATCTTCTTGGTCACATCGTCGCCCAGTGCAACGAGGAAGTTTTCCATCGCATGATAGAGATCTTGAAGATCAGATGACGCCTGGATCAGAGAATCACTGACCGTCTTCGTCTTTGGCTTAGATCCCTGGTTCGCTGTCCACCGCCGGCGTTCCAGTGAC
>JBEKVF010000236.1:0-4826 GCA_049514295.1 Acidimicrobiales bacterium | reverse complement strand
CTCGAGGCCCACCCCTTCGGCCACCTCGTCGCCCCGGGCGGCCCCGCCCGCGACGTGCCGATCGTCGTGCCCACGCAGTTCGTGCTCGCCGGCGACACGGTCTGACTGCATCTGGTCCGGGTCAACCCCGTGTTCGGCGCGTTGGCCGAGAACCCGCGGGTGCTGCTCAGCGTGGCCGAGGACTGGGCCTTCATCCCCTCGTCGTGGAAGGCGATCGGCTCGGAGGACCCGGGGCTCGGGATCCCGACGACGTACTACGGCGCGGTGCAGCTCGTCGGCACCGCGACCGTGCACGACGAGCGGACGTCGCCGGGGAGCGTCGGCACCATCCTGCGCCGCCAGCTGGCGGCCTTCCAGCCCGACATCGAGGTGGCCGACCCGGGCGAGGCGCACGACACGAAGCTGCTGGGGATCCTCGGGATCGAGGTCCGGGTGGAGCAGGTTTCCGCCAAGTTCAAGTACGGCGGCAACGTCGACGAGGCTCACCGGCTCGCCGTGGCGGACCGGCTCGTGCGGAGGGGTGCACCGGGGGACGACGCGGCGGCCGGGCACGTGGTGCGGCGGCTGAAGGGCTGAGTCTCCGCGGGGGCGTGGCCTCCGCGGGGGCGTGGCCTACTCGACGGCTGCCGCCAGGTTGGCGAGGGTCGCCGCCATCTCCTGCTCGGCGTGGGCGGAACTGTGGTCGCCCATGACCCGCGCCACCACGACAAACCAGGGCTTGCGGTGGTCCTCCCAGGACTCGGTGACCCGGCAGCCCGACTCGGTCTCCTCGAACTCGTAGCGCCAGTTGGCGATGCCGAGGGGGCCCGACGTCACGCCGAACTCGAAGAGCTTGCCCGGCTCGCAGGCCACGACGGTGGCATTGGTGGACCAGCGCCGGACTCCGTTCCGGTTGGAGCCCTTGAACACCGCGCCGAGCGCGGGGCCCGTTGCGCCCTTGACCCACTTGCCACCCGCGTTCTCAGGTGACAATTCCCCCATCCTGGGCAGATCGGCAACGAGTGCCCACACCTCCTCGGCGGGAGCGGCGATCTCACGGGTCACGGCGGTGGGGTAGGCCATGGGCAGACCATAGTTTGGGGTCATGGCAGACGCTCTCTCGGAGACACCCGACGAGACCCTCCTGCTCCAAGAGGGGCAGCGCCAACTGATCGTGCCGACCCCTCCGACGTTCGCCAACGTGGAGGAGGAGCGGCTGCACCGGAAGCAGAGGCTGGCGGGCGCGCTCCGGCTCTTCGGCCGCTTCGGGTTCTCGGAGGGCGTGGCCGGGCACATCACCGCCCGGGACCCAGAACTGACGGACCACTTCTGGGTCAACCCGTTCGGGATGAGCTTCCGCCACGTGCGGGTCTCGGACCTGATCCTCGTGAGCCACACTGGCGAGGTCGTCGAGGGGAACCGGCCCGTCAACCCGGCGGCGTTCGCCATCCACTCGGCGGTCCACGCCGCCCGGCCCGACGTCATCGCGGCGGCGCACGCCCACTCGGTCTACGGCAAGGCCTGGTCGGCGCTGGGACGGCTGCTGGACCCCATCACCCAGGACGCCTGCGTGTTCTACGAGGACCACACCGTGTGCGAGGAGGGTGGCGGCGCCATCGTGCTCGAGGAGGAGGCGGCGGCAAAGGCTCTCGCCGCCGCGCTCGGCCCGCACACGGCGACGATCCACCGCAACCACGGGCTGTTCACAGTCGGGCACTCGGTCGACGAGGCGGCGTGGTGGTACATCTCAATGGAGCGCTCGTGCCAGGCTCAGCTGCTGGCCGAGGCGGCGGGCACGCCGCTGCTGATCTCCCACGAGGGAGCGCGCTACACGCGCGATCACACGGCGTCGCACGGCGCGGGATGGTTCTCGTTCCAGCCGATGTGGGACGAGATTTCGCGCAGCGAGCCGGAGCTGTTCGAATAACCCTCGTTCTTCTCACACGGGTATTTCCAGACAACCCGAGTTCCTCGAGTAATCGGGTGGCGATGAGCGAGAGGGGGCCGAGATCGCAACAACGGGTGCGGTTCATCCTCTGATCACACTGGCGCCTCGGACCCCTGGACAAGGCCGCGCTTCCTACGTAACCTCCAGTGCTGGAGCACGCCTCGTCTTCGAGGGTGGGTTGCTCACGACATTTGGGGAGGAACCAATGCGCCGAATCGCGTCGTCCGTCCTGCTTGCCACAGTCCTCGTGATCGGAGGGTCACTGGCCGGACTCAGTGTGGGTCAAGCGGGTGCCACCATCCCGACGCCGCCGGCACAGGTGGGTGCCACCACCTTCACGGCCTCGCTGCCCACCTCGCCCTCGACCTCACAGAACTCGCAGTTCAACGGCGTGACGTGTGCCAACAGCACGTTCTGCGTGGGGGTAGGATTCAGCAACACCACCGGCAACATCGTCATCAGCCAGTGGAACGGGACGAGCTGGGCGCTGGCTACCGTGCCAACCCCGGGCTCCGGTGCCGCCAAGCTGTTCAACGTCAGCTGCGCCGGACCGGCGTTCTGCATGGCAGTGGGTGACTTCAATGGAAACACCGCCCCGCTGGCGGAGCAGTGGAACGGGTCGGCGTGGACACAGGTCACCGCGGCCAATGTCACCGGCTCGACCCAGACCGGGCTCAACGATGTCTCGTGCCCGAGTGCGACCTCGTGCTCGGCGGTCGGGTTCAGCACGACCGCGGGCCTCCAGGTGCCGCTGGCCGAGTTCTGGAACGGCACTGCGTGGTCGATCACGTCCAACGCCGTGCTGCCCACAGGCGCGACCGCAGCAACGCTGGCGGGGGTCTCCTGTGTGAGTGGATCGTGGTGCATGGCCGCAGGAAACCAGACGGTCGGAGCCAACACCCTCCCGCTGACCGAGATGTGGAACGGCACCGCGTGGACGGTCCTGACGAGCCCGAACCCGGCACCGGGGACGAGCGGCATCTTCAGCGGCGTGTCCTGCGCGGGTTCGAGCTATTGCGTTGCCGTCGGTGATTTTCGGGATGCCAGTCCGCATGACCGGAATCTCGTGGCCACATGGAACGGCACGGCTTGGACACAGAACAGCGTGCCCGACGGACCGGACACGAACGACGACGTCCTGCAGTCCGTCGCCTGCTTCAGCGCCACATCGTGCAGCGTCGTCGGCTACGAAGGCGTCAGCGTCCCTTCGACGCCGGCCGCCTTGGCCTGGAACGGCGTGAGCTGGACTACGGCCACGACGCCGGCTCCCACGTCTTCCACGGGGACCTCCCTGCTCGGGGTCACCTGTCTGACGAATTGGGAGTGCGTCGCCGTCGGCGCCACCACTCTGGGCGGATTCAGCCAGCCGGTCGCAATGACGGCGCCCATCGCTCGATCGGGCTACCGCTTCGTGGCCACTGACGGCGGAGTCTTCGCTTACGGGAACGGCGCACCGTTCCTCGGCTCCATGGGCGGCACACCGCTCAACGCCCCCGTGGTTGGCATGGCGGTGATGCCGGGCGGCGACGGCTACTACCTGGTCGCCTCCGACGGCGGCATCTTTGCCTTCGGCTCGGCGCACTTCTACGGCTCGCGGGGCGGGCAGCCGCTCAACAAGCCCATCGTCGGGATGGCCGTCACGGCAGACGGGGCCGGCTACTGGCTGGTGGCCTCCGACGGCGGCATCTTCAGCTACGGCGACGCCCAGTTCTACGGTTCGACCGGCAGCATCACCCTGAACAAGCCGATCGTCGGCATGGCCGCCACCCCTGACGGGAAGGGCTACTACCTCGTGGCCTCCGACGGCGGCATCTTCAACTATGGCGACGCGGCCTTCCAGGGATCGACGGGCAGCGTGGTGCTCAACAAGCCGGTGGTCGGCATGACCGCACCCGTCGGCGGCGGCTACTACCTCGTGGCGTCCGACGGCGGGATCTTCGCCTTCCCGATCACTGGCGGTCCGCCCTTCTTCGGGTCGACCGGTGGCATGACGCTGAACAAGCCCATCGTCGGGATGACCGCGGTCGCCGGCGGCTACTACCTGTCGGGCTCCGACGGCGGGGTGTTCGCGTTCCCGGCAACGCTGCCGTTCTACGGCTCCACGGGTTCGATCGTGCTCAACCAGCCAATCGTCGGGATCTCCGGCTAGGCGAGTCCGGCCGCCGGACCAGCGCATCCCGAACCGGAGCGGCCGGCAGCTCGGCGGGTCCGAGCTGCCGGTTGAACGCAGAACGAGAACGTGTTCTAACCTAAGCGCGATGGAGTTCAACCTCGCCGACCTCTTCGAGGCGGCCGTCGACGCCTACCCCGAACGGGAGTACCTGGTCGCCGACGGCGAGCGGCGCACCTACGCCGAAATGGAGGCCCGGGCCAACCGGCTGGCCCACCACCTGGCCGCGCAGGGAATCGGACCCGGTGATCACGTCGGGATTTACGCCTACAACTCGGTCGAGTGGGTCGAGACCGCATGGGCCGTCTTCAAGCTGCGGGCGATCTGGATCAACATCAACTACCGCTACGTCAAGGACGAGCTCCGCTACCTCCTGACCAACGCCAACCTCAAGGCCCTGGTGCACCAACGTGAGTTCTCACCGCTGGTCACCGCGCTGCTGCCCGAGCTGCCCGATCTGCGGCACGTGATCGTGATCGAGGACGGCAGCGACGTCGAGCCGACGCCGGGCGCGATCGGGTACGAGGAGGCGCTGGCGGACCGCTCCGAGGAGAGGGACTTCGGGCCGCGCTCGGGTGACGACCTCTACATCCTCTACACCGGCGGAACCACCGGCATGCCCAAGGGCGTGGTGTGGCGGCACGAGGACGTCTTCTACGCGCTCGGGGGTGGGACGGACCCGATGACCAACCAGCGGGTGACGGACCCGGCGGTGATGGTGGCCAAGGG
>JBEKVF010000235.1:0-4840 GCA_049514295.1 Acidimicrobiales bacterium | reverse complement strand
GGGGCGACGGCACGATCTCCAAAATTGTGCGAGGCGACGTGCTGACGCCGGCCTCCTTCACCGCCGACGAGCGGGCGCTCATTCCCAGCGGAACGTGAGCGCGGCGGCCACCGGCGCGGCGACGGCCCAGACGGCGAGCACGGCCCAGGACTCCCACGGCACGGCTGCGCCGCTCCCGAGCGTGGCGTGCAGCGCGGAGGAGAGGGCCTCGGCGGGCAGCAGCTTGGCGAAGTCGGCCAGCCCGCTCGGGAGCTTCGAGATGGGGACGATCATGCCGCCCAGCAGCAGGAGGATGAGGTAGAGGCCGTTGGCGGCCGCCAGGTTCACCTCGGCCCGCAGCGTGCCCGCCATGAAGAGGCCGACGCCGGCGAAGGCGGCCGAGCCGAGCAGGATGGCGCCGACCGCGCCGGCCACCGCCGGGGCCCCACCCCCGCCCGGGTTCCAGCCGAGGGCGAGGCCGACCGGGAGCAGGACGGCGGCCTGCAGCAGCTCGACCGCGATGATCGTCACGATCTTGGCGCCGAGCAGGCGGGGGCGTCCGAGCGGCGTGGAGCCCAGCCGCTTCAACACGCCGTAGCCACGCTCGAAGCCGGTGGCGATGCCGAGGGAGACCATCGCGGTGGACATGACGGCGAGGGCCAGGATGCCCGGCACGAAGAAGTTCGCCGGCGTGGCGGTGGGCGTCGACACGACGGACACCTTGGAGAAGAAGAGGAGGAACACGACGGGGATGCCGAGGGTCAGCAGGAGCGTCTCCCCGCGGCGCAGCGTCATGTAGATCTCGGCACCGGTCTGGGCGGTCAGGGGGCGAGCGGCGTGTGCGGTCGTGCTCATTGCGGCCGCCTGCGGCTACGGCCCCGTCGGCGGCCCCCGCTCGGTGGCCCCGGCTCGTCCGCCGCCTTGGTGGTGTCGTCGGCCGCGGCCGCGCCCACCGCCTCGAAGTACACGTCCTCGAGGGTCCGGCCCGCCACGAGGTCGGTGAGCGTGGCGTCGCGCTCGGCCAGGAAGGTGGCGACCGCGGCGGTGACGGCCGGGGTCGCCCTGCCGGGCGCCTCGACGCGGTAGCGGCCGGGCGCCGTCTCGGTGACCACGGTCCCGGGGCCGACGGCGGCCGCGAGCTGAGCCACGTCGAGGCGGGCCGGTGCGCCGAAGGTGAGGGCCGGCGCACCCGCGCCACCCGCGCCGGTGAGCTCGCGGGGCGTGCCCTCGAGCACAATGCGCCCGGACGAGAGGATCACGATGCGGTCGGCCATCTTCTCGGCCTCGCCCAGCTCATGGGTGGTGAGCAGGACGCAGACGTTCCTCTCCCTGAGGCCGGCGACGGCGGCGCGGACGGCGATGCGCCCCTCGGGATCGACGCCCGCCGTGGGCTCGTCGAGGAAGGCGACCTCGGGCCGGCCGATGAGCGCGAGGGCGAGCGAGAGACGCTGTTGCTCGCCGCCCGAGAGGTGGCGCCAGGGGGTGGCCTCGACGGCGGCGAGGCCCACGAGGTCGAGCAGCTCGGCCGTCGGCAGGGGGTCGGGGTAGTAGGCGCCGAAGAGGTCCAGGACCCGGCGCGGCCCGAGCATGGGGTAGACGCCGCCGCGCTGGAGCATGACGCCGATGCGGCCGGTGAGCGCCCCATGGTCGGCGATCGGGTCGAGCCCGAGGACCCTGACGTCGCCGGTGGCCGGGCGCCGGTAGCCCTCGAGCGTCTCGACGGTCGACGTCTTGCCGGCCCCGTTGGGGCCGAGGACGACGAGCACCTCGCCCGCCTCGGCCGCCAGGTCCACGTCATCGACCGCGGGGGGCGTGCCGGCCGGGCCGTAGCGCACGGTGAGGCCGGTGACCTGGACAGCTGGCATGGCGTCGCAGGCTACTTTGACGTGGAGTGATCGATATCCGAGCGCTCCGCGACGATCCCGACGGGGTCAAGGCCGCGCTGGCCCGGCGCGGCGTGGAGACGTCCGAGGTGGAAGCCGTGATCCAGGCCGACGTGGCGCACCGGGCCCGGGTGGCGAGCGCCGAGGCGATGCGCGCCGAGGTGAAGGAGCTCTCGCGCCAGGTCGGGCAGGCCAAGAAGGCGGGCGACGACGCGAGGGCCGACGAGCTGAGCGCACGGAGCCGCCGCCTCGGCGGGGAGGAGCGTGCCGCGGCGGCCGAGGCGGACGCGCTGTTCGACAAGGTGCGCACAGGGTTGCTCTACCTCCCCAACATCCCGGCCGAGGACGCGCCGAACGGGGTGGGCGAGGAGGACAACGTGGAGGTCCGCCGGTGGTGGCCGGGCCAGGACCTCGGGCGGCCGGAGCCCGGACGGCTCGACCATCAACAGATGCCGCACTGGGAGATCGGCGAGGCGCTGCAGATCCTCGACATGGAGCGCGGGGCACGCCTGGCGGGCTCGATGTTCCCGCTCTACCGCGGGCCGGGGGCGCGGCTGCTGCGGGCGCTGACCGCGTTCGCCATCGACCGTCACTCGCCGGCTTACGAGGAGATCCGCCCGCCGACCGTCGTCCTCACCGAGACCATGACGTCGACCGGGCACCTGCCCAAGTTCGCCGACGACGCCTACCACGTCGAGCGTGACGACCTGTGGCTGATCCCGACGGCCGAGGTGCCGCTGACCTCCATGCACCGGGGCGAGATCCTGGAGGAGTCCCAGCTGCCGCTGCGCTACACCGCGTCGACGGCGTGCTACCGCCGCGAGGCGGGCTCGGCGGGGCGCGACACCCGGGGCCTGCTGCGGGTGCACGAGTTCGACAAGGTGGAGCTGTTCGCCTACGCCAGCCCGGAGGGCGCGCTCGACGCCCAGGCCGACATCTTGCGGCGGGCCGAGTCGATGCTCCAGGACCTCGAGCTGCCCTACCGCGTGCTCGACCTGTGCACGGGGGACCTCGGCGGCCCGTCGGCCCGCACTTTCGACCTCGAGGCCTACGCGCCCGGCGTGGACCGCTGGCTCGAGGTGTCGTCGGTGAGCTGGTACCGCGACTACCAGGCGCGCCGCGCCAACGTGCGCTACCGGCCCGCCGGCGGCGGCCCGTTGCAGCTGGTGCACACGGTGAACGGCTCGGCGCTGGCCTGGCCGCGTATCTGGGCGGCCCTCGTGGAGAACGGGCGCCAGGCCGACGGGACGGTGACGCTGCCCGAGGCGCTGGCGCCGTATCTCGGCGGGGAGCTGTTGATCAAGGCGCCATGAGTGTGAGCGGGAACGACGGCACTGACCGCCTGGCCTGGGCGCTCGAGGCGATCCGGGAGGCGAGCGGGCGCTTCGCCGGCGTCGTCGAGCGTTGGGGCGCCGACGGGCTCGATGCGAACGTGCCGAGCACCCCCGAGTGGACCCTGCGCGACCTGGCGCACCACCTCGGCGAGGTGCAGCGCTTCTGGGGCGAGAACGTGCGCTCGGGCGACCCCGGCGCCCCGTGGGGCGGCGGGGTGGCGATGCCGGCCGACGACTTCCTGACGGGATGGCTGCGCGAGGCCACCGCGTCCCTGTGCGACGCGCTGGCGGCGGCGGGGCCGGCCGCGCCGTGCTGGACCTGGTGGGGAGAGCCGGCGACCGCGGGGGCGGTGGCCCGGCACCAGGTGCAGGAGGTGGCGGTCCACTGCTGGGATGCCGAGGCGGTGATGGCGTCGCCCGGCGCGCTGCGCCAGGACGTGGCCGACGACGGGGTGGCCGAGTTCCTCGAGATCGTGCTCGGGTCCTCCGCCGACGCCCTGCCCGGCGTTGTGACGCTGCGGGCCACCGACACGGGAGGGAGCTGGCGGGTCGCCGGCGGCGGTCCCGGCCGGAGGCAGGCGGGGATCAGCGGGACGGCGTCGGACCTGGTGCTGATGCTCTACCGGCGCCTGCCGGTGTCGGACTGCATCGTCGACGGGGACCCGCTCCTCGTCGCCTCCTTCCTGGCCCTGGCCGACACGTCGTGACCGAGCTGACCTTCCTCGGGACGGGCAACTTCATGGCACCGCCCGGGCGCTACTGGAACAGCTTCGTGATGGACGGGACGGTGCTCGTCGAGCCGTGCCCCACCTCGCTGCCGCACCTGCGCCGCTGCGGGTTCGCGGTCGACGACATCGAGGTCGTGGTGATCTCGCACTTCCACGCCGACCACTGCTTCGGGTGGCCCTTCCTCCTGCAGGCGGTCGCCGAGGCCGGAGGCGGGCGCACCCTGCACGTCGTCGGCCCGTCCGGGCTGGAGCAGCACCTGGCGGGCATAATGGACGCGGGCGCCGTGCGCTCGGTGCTCCAGATGGCCCAGGGGCGCCTCGACCTGCGCTTCACCGAGGTGGACGGGTCGTGGCAGCAGGTCGGCTCGCTGCGCCTCCGGGCCGTGGAGGTGGTCCACGTCCCGTACCTGCGCTGCTTCGGCTACCTCTTCGAGCGCCCCGGCGGGGTGATCGCCTACTCGGGCGACACCACGCCCTGCGACGGGCTGACCGAGCTGGCCCGGGAATCCGACGCGCTGGTGGTGGAGTGCAACGGGAAGCACCTGCCCCCGGGCGCGCGGCCCACCCACATGGACGAGGAGTCGATCCGGGAGCTGCGGGCGGCGCACCCAGACCTGCACATCGTGCTCACGCATCTCGGCGAGCAGGTGGACACGGGGTCCATGCCGGGCGTGACGATCCCGGCCGACTTCGAGCGCTTGACCCTCTGACCGGGTCTGGGATCAGCCTGACGCCGCCGGGCCGACGACGGGTGCGTTGAGCGGCGTGCCCCCCCATGGAGCCGAAGAACCCGGCGTCGCCGTCGTTGAAGATGCCGCCGCCGGACGCCGTCAGCCAGTAGCCGGCGCCGTCATGGGCGCTGGCCATCGCTGCGACTGGTCGGTTCAGGTGCATGCCGCCGGTCGAGCCGTCGAAC
>JBEKVF010000234.1:0-7575 GCA_049514295.1 Acidimicrobiales bacterium | reverse complement strand
GGTGGAGGCCGAACCCGACCCGGACACGCGCTTGACCTGGGTGCCCTTACTCGCTGGGGTCATCGTTCCCTCCTTCGGACCACGCGATGTGGCCGCCATCCCTGACGACGACCTCGTCCGGGGAGCGGGTGACGATACCGGACAGCACGGTCAGGGGCAATACCGCCTTCACCCCGAACCGGAGATGTTCAAACCGGGCGGGGCGCCCCCGACGCGACGGCGCCGGAGGCGCTCTGGAGATCCAGGGTCGGTGGACCTTCGTCCGCCTCGGGGAGGCCGGCCGACGACGGCTCGCCCCCCGCCTTCTCGGCCGGGGCCGGCTTGGGCTTGACGCCCATGAGGGAGTTGGCAGGCTGCACGTTCTCGTCCACCCACTTGAGGATCTCGGAGAGGGCGCCCCGGAGGCGGTTGCGCTCCGACTCGAGGTGCCGGGCCATGCTCTCCACGTCGGCCGCCAGCTCCGTCCGGGTGCCCTCCAGCCGGGTCACCTCCTCGCGCAACTTGTGATGCGTCTCAGCCTGTAGCTGCGCCGCCGTCGCCTCGGCGGCGGCGATGGCCGCCCTCGCCGTCTCCTCGGCCTGCGCGACGACCGCTGCCGCTTCGGCCTCGCTCTCCCGCTTCGTCTGGTCGACGAACTTCTGCGCGAGCAGGAGCGTGCGCTGCAGCGTCTCGTCGGAGAGCGCCGTGTCCGCCGCCGCGGCGGCTGCCGCCGCACCCCCCTCGGCGTCGGCCACCGCCGGGGCGGCACGCTTGTCGCGCTCGAGCTGGGCGATCCGCTCGCTCGCCTGCCGCAGTCGCTCGTTCAGCTGCCGGACGTGCTCCTGGAGCCCCTCCGCTTCCTGGGCCGCCTTGTCCAGGTACTCATCGACCTCATCGACGTTGTAGCCCTTGAGGCCGAGGCGGAACTCCACGGTGCGAAGCGTGTCGAGAATCGATGCGGGAGCTTGGGAATTGTCCATGACGGCCAAGTCTAACCATCCCCTCCTGCGATTCCAGTTATGGCGCTCAGGCCCTCAGCACCGGAATCAGCACGATCTGCGCAACCAGGATGACCACCAGGAAGGAGAAGTCCAGCCCGGCCATCGGGCGGATGATCCGCCGCACCGGGCGTAGGACGGGCTCGGTCGCCCGGTACAGGAAGTACTGGATCCGGGACAGCGTCGTGTCCGGCCGGATCCGGAACCAGCTCAGGATCGCGTACGGGAACATGATCAACCAGATGTAGGCCTCGATCAGCCACGCGAGGAAATGGAAAATGTTCACCAGCCCGCGACGGTACTGGGTCTAGTCGCGGCCGAAGCCGCGCTCTACCAGGCGCTGACGCTCCTCGTCCGAGACCTTCACGTTCGTCGGCGCCAGCAGGAACACCTGGTCGGCCACCTTTTCCATCTCGCCGCTGAGGGCGTACGTCACACCGCTGCAGAAGTCGATCATCCGTCGCTGCAGGTCGCGATCGGCCATCTGGAGGTTCACGATCACCGGCCGGTTGTCCTTGAGGCGGTCCGCGATCTCCTTGGCGTCGCCGAAGCGTGACGGCGCCACCACGTGCACCCGGGCCGACGACGGCGCGGACCCCGACGGGCTGATGGAGGTGTCGACCGGCACGGCCCGCACCGACGACGTCCGCGGTGCCACGTTGTTCGGTGCCGGCCTCGGCTGGCTGGGGCTGGGAACGGCCGACTCCCGGGGAATGGTCCGGACCCTGGTCATGCCGCCGCTGTACTGGGACTCCTCCGGCTGCTCGTAGTCCTGGGTGCGGGGCTCGACCCGCGTGGCGGCCGAGAACCCACGCGGCGCCCGGTCCTCCAGGTCGTCGTACTCGTCGTACTCGTCGTCGAGCAGGCCGAGATACACCATGGTCTTCTTCATGAACGAGGGTGACATGCCTTCTCCTGTCCAGTGACAGCGTAGTGCCTGCTCGGCAAGCCTGGCGGGCCTTCCGTGCCTGCGCCGGGTGGTCTCTGGGCCGTCAGGCTCCCCATGAGCCTGACATCGGGTTCCACCAGAGGTTCCGCCTCACCCTCAGGCTCCGCCTTACCCCGCGTTGCGCGGAGGCCGGTCGCCGAACAGGGCACGGCCGACACGGACCATGGTCGTCCCCGCCGCCACCGCGGCCTCCAGGTCGTCGGTCATGCCCATCGAGCGCTCCTCCAGCCCCAGTTGGTCGGCCAGCCGCCCCACCGATTCGAAGGCCGCCTGCGCGGCGGCCGCACCCGGTGCCGCCACCGTCATGAGGCCTCTCACGTCGAGCCCCAGATCGCGCAACCGGGCCACCAGGGCGCCCACCTGCGGCGGCGGACAGCCGTTGCGGCCCGGCAGGCCGGTGGTCTCGACCTCCGCCAGGACCCTGGCTCCGGGCGCGAAGCGCGCGATCCGGGCGCCCTCGGCCTCCCGGGCGACGCTCTGCCAGACCCCGACGATCGGCGCCAGCTGCGCCACCTTGTTGCGCTGCACCGCCCCGAGGAAGTGCCACACGACGCCGTCGGGCACCGCGGCCGACGCCTTCGCCACGAGCTCGGCGGCGTAATTCTCGCCCACGTCGCGCAGGCCGGCGTCCAGCGCCGCGCGCACCGCATCGGTCCCGAACCCCTTGGTGACCGCGACCACCCGCACCTTGGAGGGGTCGCCACCGGCGCGCTCGATACGCAACCGGACGGCGGTCAGCCTCTGTGCGACCTCGTCGCTAGCGGAGGAAGGAGGGGACGTCGAAATCGTCGTCACCCAGGTCGAGCTCGTCCTCGGACCCCGTGGCGTCGGCGAAGATGTCCACCGGCTCGGGCGTGGCGAAGATCGACGAGGTCAGGTCCGCCGACTTCGAGGACCCTGCGCCATCATCCCAGCGCTCGAACCCGGCGGCGATCACGGTCACGCGCACCTCGTCGCCCATGTTGTCGTCGATCACGGCGCCGAAGATGATGTTGGCGTCGGGGTGCGCGACGGCGTGGATGATCTCCGCCGCCTCATTCACCTCGAAGAGCCCGAGGTCCGAGCCACCGGCGATGTTGAGGACCAGGCCGCGGGCCCCCTCGATGGACGCCTCGAGCAGCGGTGACGTGATGGCCGCCCGCGCCGCGTTGGCCGCCCGCCCCTCGCCGATGGACGAGCCGATGCCCATGATCGCCGTGCCGGCGTTCGTCATGACCATCTTCACGTCGGCGAAGTCGGTGTTGATCAGCCCGGGCACCGTGATGAGGTCGGTGATGCCCCGCACACCCTGCAGGAGGACCTCGTCTGCCATCTTGAACGCGTTGACCATGCTGGTCTTGTCGTTGGACACGGTGAGCAGGCGGTCGTTCGGGATGACGATGAGGGTGTCGACCTTCTCCTTGAGGATCTGGATCCCCTTCTCGGCCTGCATGGCACGGCGCCGCCCCTCGAAGGTGAAGGGGCGGGTCACCACGCCGATGGTCAGCGCGCCCAGGCCCTTGGAGATCTCGGCGAAGACCGGCGCCGCGCCGGTCCCGGTGCCGCCGCCCTTGCCGGCCGTGATGAAGACCATGTCGGCGCCCTGCAGCGCCTCCTCGATATCGGGCCGGTGCTCCTCGGCCGCCAGCCGGCCGATCTCGGGGTCGCTGCCGGCGCCGAGCCCGCGGGTCAGCTGGCGCCCGATGTCCAGCTTCAGGTCGGCGTCGCTCATGAGCAGCGCCTGCGCATCGGTGTTGGCCGCGATGAACTCGACGTTGCGGAGGCCCGAGTCGATCATCCGGTTGATGGCGTTGACGCCACCGCCGCCGATCCCGACCACCTTGATCACTGCCAGGTAGTTGCCCTGGGAAGGCACGGTCGTCATGAACTCCCTCGTCCTCGGGTCGATCGCCGACCGTTCGCTCGCTGGTACGGTCCGCCAGCCGTCGCCGGGGACGTGCGCCCAGCTACCCATCCCTGAACCTTTTGGGTAGGTTGATGTTCACAGTCCGGCAACGTGACCCCCCACCATACGGGGGGTGTTCACGCAGGTCAAGCATCCTACGTCACCCAGCTGACACCGTCGGTGCGTCAGGGACGCTCACGTCGATCACATCGCCGTTGTGCAGGGTCGCCCCCGCCAGAATGGACGACACGTCCTCGTACTTGGCCGTGAGCTCGGCGGCCGAGCCGATGTCGACCACGATCGGGGTCGTCATGGCCAGCTGCACCCAGCCTGCCGGCTCCACCGTGACCGCCGTCACCTGTGCGACGAAGGAGGCGGGCAGGGACGACGCGACGCGGAGCCCCGGCTCGTCCCTGGCCGGGACCACGCTCCCCGGGGCCCCTGGGGCCTGCGGCACGGTCAGGAGGATCAGCCCGGGCGGCCGAGCGGCCGACACGCTCAGCACCCGGCCGTCCGTGCTCAGCGACTCCCAGCGGCCGCCCGGCTCGCTGACGACGAGGCGCGGCGTCTCCTCCGTCACCTCGATGTGCACGCCGTCGGGCCACGAGACGTGCACCGTGGCCGAGCGCACCCAGGGCAGCTGCTCGATCGC
This sequence comes from Acidimicrobiales bacterium, assembly GCA_049514295.1. GTDB lineage: Bacteria > Actinomycetota > Acidimicrobiia > Acidimicrobiales > RAAP-2 > Bog-473. Next base: position 3,112 of record JBEKVF010000234.1, on the reverse strand, counting down.
GGACGCCGCCGCACCCGTGTTCACATCGAGCAGCGGCGGGTGACCGGCCAACCCCGCCTGGACCTCCACCTGCGCGGCGGTCTCGTGGACGTTCCCCGTCACCGTCACGGATCGGGCGGAGAAGAGCGGTGAATGAATGAGGAACCAGGCGCCGACGAGGCAGCCCTCCCGCGAGGGCGATGACGAGCACACGCAACCGGCGCCGCCCCTGCTCCTTCATGACGGCGGTTCGGCGGGCCGAGATACGCGGGTCCATCCGGCCGCCGCCTCGCCCAGCGTGGTGGCTGCCGCGTTGGTTGGCGCTGCGACCCCGACGCCGGCCCTTCCGCGGCCCCGTACCGTCCGGCGTCATCGCCGCGCTCCGTGCACCGCACCAGTCTTCCCCTCACCGAAACCGAGGAGGCGGACCTCCGTGCGCAGCGTCACCCCGCAGCGCTCGGCGACCACGCCGCGCACATGCCCCATGAGCGCGTGGACGTCGTCGGCGCGGCCACCCTTGTCCGCCTGGAAGAAATTGGCGTGCTTCTCCGACACGCGCGCCGTCCCGAGCCGGAACCCCTTCAGCCCCGCCGACTCGATCAGCCTCCCCGCCGAGTCGCCCTCGGGGTTGGTGAACACGGAGCCCGCGTTGGAGCCACCCGGCTGATGCTCCCGCCGCCATCTCACGATGGCGGCCACCGCCTCCTGCTCCGCCTCCACCGATCCCGGCGTGACCCCGATGTCCGCCTCCAGGACCAGCTGCGTGGGGGTCACCGACGAGGACCGGTAGCCGTACGCCAGGCGGGCGGCGTCGTCGGTCCCCCCGCTGTCGGTGACGAGGTCGACCCAGCGGTACCGGACGAGGCACGAAGCCATGTCCGACCCGTGGCCCCCGGCGTTCATGCGCACGGCCCCGCCGACCGATCCCGGCACGCCGACAGCCCACGACAGTCCCGACCAGCCGGCGTCGGCCACCCGTCGGGCCAGCACCGGGAGGGCCAGGGCCGCCCCCGCCCGCACCACCTGAGACGCGCCACCACCCTCACTCGCGTCGGGCAGCTCCAGCCCGGCGAATCCACTGCCGAGATGCAGCACGATCCCGTCGAAACCCGCGTCGGACACCAGCAGGTTGGAGCCCCGTCCGATGACGAAGATCGGGACCCCGTCCCCCGGGACCCGTTCACGCAGGGCGGCGCGCACCGCCTCGAGGTCGGCCGGTCCCTCGACCTCGACGTAGAGCGCAGCCGGACCCCCGACGCCGTAGGTCGTCAGCGGGCCGAGCGGCCGCTCCAGTGAGGCCCGCTCCCCCAGCACAACGGCCAGGGCGCGCAGATCGACGCCCGGCGTCACCACTGCGGGGACCCGAGCATGTCGTCCGGCAGCGTCGTCAGGTCCCCGGCCCCCAGGGTGACGCAGAGGTCGCCCGGCTGGAGCACGGCGCCGACGGCGTGGCGCAACTCCTCCCGACCCGGTGCGTACGTGACGGGCAGTCTCGGGTCCTGCGCCCTGACCGCGTCCGCCACCAGGCGACCCGAGACTCCGGGAACGGGGCGCTCGCCGGCGCTGTAGACGTCGGTGACCACCAGCACGTCGGCGTCACCGAACGCGGTCCCGAATTGCGTCGCCAGAGCGGCGGTGCGCGAGAAGCGGTGCGGCTGGAACACCGCCACCACGCGCGACCAGCCGCCGCTCTTCGCCGTCGCCAGGGCCGCCCGCACCTCGGTCGGGAGGTGGGCGTAGTCGTCCACGAAGGTGACGCCGCGCGACTCACCGCGGAACTCGAAGCGGCGGGTGACGCCGGCGAAGCGGGCGAGGGCGGTCTGCGCCGCCTCGAAGGGCGCGCCGGCCTGGAGTGCCGCCACGGTGGCCACCGCGGCGTTCCGGGCGTTGTGCAGGCCGGGGACTCCGATGCGCAGGATCCCCAGCTCTCCTTCGGGTCCACGCAAGCTGAACGACACGGAGCTGCGCTGCACGTCGAGGTCACCGATCGCGTACGTCGACCCCGCGGCGGACCCGACGGTGAGAGCGCCGTGCTCCCGGCCGATGGCCGCGGCCTCTTGGTCGTCCGAGCACACGACGGCCCCCCTGCCGGCGCCGGCCAGGAAGTCGGAGAAGGCGGCGCGCAGGACCTCGAAGGTGCCGTAGTAGTCGAGGTGGTCCGGCTCGACGTTCGTGAGCACCGCCAGGTCGGGGCTGATGGCCTGGAACGTCCCGTAGCTCTCGTCGGCCTCCACGACGAGCCACTCCCCCGAGTCCCAGACGGCGTTGGTGCCGATCTCGTTGACGTCGGCCCCGATCACGAAGGACGGCCGCAACCCCGCCTCCACGAGGATCAGCGACAGCATGGAGGCTGTCGTCGTCTTCCCGTGCGTCCCCGCCACGGCGAGGCAGCTCCGCGTGGCGCAGATGGCGGCCAGCATCTCGGAGCGGGGGACGACCCGGATCCCCCGGGCGCGCGCCTCGACGAGCTCGGGGTTCTCCGGCGGCACCGCCGGCGAGTAGGTGAGCGCATCGGCACCGGCCACGTTCTCCGGCCGGTGCCCCACCGCCACCGAGATGCCGTGGGAGCGCAGGCGCTCCGCCACCGGCGAATCCTTCAGGTCCGAGCCCGAGACGGTGTGGCCCATCGCCCGCAGCACCAGCGCGATCGCACTCATGCCGGCACCCCCGATGCCGACCACGTGGACGCGCCGCGGCACCGCGAGGTCCAGCGGCTCCCGGAGGTCGGCGTCAGCGGGCATGGGCGTCGACCAGCTCGGCGACGCGGGCCGCCGCGTCGGGGTGCGCGTGCCCGCGGGCAGCCTCGCTCATCGCCCGGAGGCGCTCCGGATCGGCGAACAGCGCGTCGAGCTCCTCGGCGAGCCGCTCCCCGGTGCACTCGGGATCCGGGACGTGCACGGCCGCCCCCATGCCGACCAGTGCCTCGGCATTACGCGTCTGGTGGTCCCGCGGGGCGCCGGGCAGAGGGACCAGGATCGCCGGCACCCCCGACTCCAGCAACTCGGCCACCGTCATGGCGCCCGCCCGCGTCACACACACGTCGGCCGCCGCGTACAGGTCGGGCATCCGGTCCTCAAAGGGCACCACGCGGTAGCGGAGCCCTTCCCCGTCCGCGGCACGGTCGGCCGAGGGT
>JBEKVF010000233.1:0-4897 GCA_049514295.1 Acidimicrobiales bacterium | reverse complement strand
CCCGCCACCCCTACCGCATGATGGTGGCCCACCACCGCTCGGCCCTCCGCTTCACGTTCCGGACCACGAAAGGCTGGCGGCGGGCCGCCCTGCCGCTGGCGGCGGTCGTGCTGGGGGCGCGCATGGCGATGGCCACCGTCCGGCTCGCCATGACCCGCTAGGGCGGTGACCGGCCGCCGGGGCCTGCTGATCGCCGCCATCGTGGCCATCGCCACCGTGGCGCTGGCGCTGGCGTTGGCGGCCGCCGTCAGTGGCCCGCGCCACCCGTCGGTGCACGTGGAGCCGCAGGTGACGTTCACGCTGCCGCCGGCCTCGACCGGGTGCGGCGGGGCGACGGCGCTGCAGGGCGGTGCGGCGCAGGTGCCGCTCACCGTGAGCACCGTGGCCGGCCAGGTGGCCGAGTCCCTCGACGTCTGCATCGACGGTCGGGGGCCGTTCCCCTTCGTCCTCGACTCCGGCGCCGGGCAGTCGACCATCGACGCCGGCCTGGCCCGGCGCCTGCACGTCTCGTCGGCCGGGCCGGCCAGCCAGTTCGCCGGCGTCGGCTGCACCGGCACGGCCCAGCCCGTGGCGGTCGGCTCGTGGTCGCTCGACGGGGTGACCCTGGCGCCCCAGCAGCTGACCGCGGCCACGCTGCCGCAGATCGGCGGGAAGGGGGAGCCGGTGGGCCTCATCGGCTCCGATGTCCTCTCCCGCTTCGGCGCGGTGCGCATCGACTTCGCGTCCGGCGCGCTCGTGCTGCCCGGTCCGGAGGGGCCGCCGCTGAGCGGGACCACGTCGTACACGGGGCCCTTGGGCCCGCCGCCGACGGCGCTGACGCAGGGGGAGGGGACCACGGTGCCGCTGACGGTGACGCCCCTCGAGGGTGACGTCTCGCTCAACGTCGCGGTCCGCTTCGGCGGCGGACCCAGGCGCAGCTTCGTAGTGGACACCGGGTCGTCGCAGAGCGTCATGGCCACCTCCGTCGCCCGGGCGTCGTCGCTGGCGGGCACCGACCTGGCGCAGCGCCAGTCGACGGTGTGCTCGGTCATCACCGTCCCGCTCGTGCACAGCGGTCCCTGGTCGGTGCCGGGGCAGGCGCTGCACCCCCAGCTCATCGGCGAGACCGACTTCGGCACCATCAGCCTGGCCGGCATACAGGGCCTGCTGGGCTCGGACCAGCTCAAGCGCTTCGGTTGGATCGTGCTCGACTACACGGGGGGCCGGCTGGTGCTCGGCTGAGCCGGGGTGTCCCCGCCGGTTCCGGGTCCGGGTGGCGGGGGCGGCGGCCTCTCCCAGAACTCTAAACAGCATTGATTATAGTTCTGGGAGACGTTCTCGTGGCGGTGCAGCGCCGGGAGCAGGGGTCCTGCGGAGCGCCGATCTCGTCCACCAGTCCCCGGGCCAGGCACTGCACGGTGACGTCGGTCCCGAACACCTCGAGGTTCTTCCCACCGGCCGCCTCCAGCCCGGTCGCCACCGCCTCGGCGATGTCGCCCGACAGGAAGACGGCGTCAGGGTTGTCGTCCGCCGTCCTTGCCTTGTGCGTCAGCACGAACTCAGCGCCGGACCACGCTCCGCCGTAGGCGGCGCTCGTCTCGGGACGACGTGACCGCTGGCCCACGTCGTTCGTCCGGCGTCCCGCCAGCATGGCGCCCGTGGCGTGCATGACCTCTTCGGCGCCCTCCGCCGGGGCGGTGTACTCGAAGATCCAATCCATCCCGTACTCCGGGTCGGCGATGAAGCCGTCGAGTGACATGGCGCGGTGGACCACGACCTTGCCCCCGCTCATGCCAGCGCGGCACCGAGGGAGTCGAGGAGCTCGCCCGTGCCCCTCTCGCGGATGGCCGGCGTATCGCCCCCGTCGAGGAAGACGCCCTGCTCGGTGAGGGTCAGCGTGGTGCCGGCACCGTCGGGCGCGAACTCGACCGTCGCGACCGAGACCGAGATGAGGCTGTCCCCGGCCTCCATCGTGTAGCCGTAGACGAGTCGCTCGCCGGGGACGATGTCCTTGTAGGTGGCCTCGTAGGAGTACACGGGACCCCCGGGAGGGCCGCCCCGGTTGGTCTCGGTGCCGCCGACGCGGAAGTCGAGGGCGTACTCGCTCGTGCCCGGGGCACCGAACCATCGGGCCTTGGCCTCCTGGCTGGACCAGGCGGCGAAGACCCGTGCGGGCGGGGCGGGGTAGGTACGGGTGATGGTGAAGGTGCCGTGCTCGGCGGATCTCGTGGATGGGGTCGCGGCTCCTGCTCGCGCTCCTGCTCCTGTGCGACGGCGTCGGCGAGGACCTCGCCCAGCCGATCGAGGCGGCGCTCCCAGGCGGTGCGCTGCCCGGCGAACCAGTCCTCGGCCAGCTGCAGGCCCACCGGCTCGAGCCGGCAGGTGCGGGTCCGCCCCACCTTCTCGGAGCGGACCAGCCCGCTCGACTCGAGCACGGCGAGGTGCTGCACGACCGCCGAGAGGGTCATGTCCAGGGGCTGCGCCAACTGGCTCACCGTGGCGGGGCCGAGGCTCAACCGCTCGATCATGTCCCGCCGGGTGGGATCGCCCAGGGCCCGGAAGACGTCGTCGACCGGTAGGGGAGTGGAGGCGACCGCTCAGGCCGGCGCTGGCTCGGGGCCCGACAGCCCGAGCATCTTGGTGACGCCGTGGTCACGGCCCGCCGTGTAGCCGCCGTCGACCGGCAGCGCGTGGCCGGTGACGAAGGACGAGTCGTCGGAGAGCAGGAACGCGGCGACCGAGGCGATCTCCTCGGGGCGGCCCATACGGTGGCCCAGCTTGTGCTCGCGGACGATGTCGGCGAGTGCCTCCTCCATGCCGGGGCCGAAGACGGCGTCCGTCATCGGAGTCTCGATGAAGCCCGGGCAGATGGCGTTGACCCTGATGCCGCGTCCGGCGTAGTCGATCGCCATGTTCTTGGTGAGCAGGACGACGCCTCCCTTCGACGCGCTGTAGGCGCTGCCGCCCGCCGTCCCCTCCAGCCCCTCGATGCTGGCCACCGTCACCACCGAACCGCGTTGCCCGTCGTCGCGCACTCGCTGGCGGAGCATCTGGGCCAAGACGTGCTTGGCGGTGAGGAAGGTGCCGGTCAGGTTCACCCCGATCACCCGGGCCCACTCCTCGGCCGGGAGCATGTGGACGGGGCCCCCGCCAGCCACGCCGGCCGCATTGACGAGCCCGTCGACCCCGCCGCCGAAGGTGACTGCGTCCTCTACGAGCTCGGCGACCGAGGCCTCGTCGGTGACGTCGGTATGCCGGAAGGCCCACTCGCCTTCGGGTCCGCCGCCCGGCGCGCCGTCGGGTGGCGGGGCGATGTCGGCCCCCATGACGCGGGCCCCCTCCTCGAGGAGCCGGGCCGCCGTGGCCCGGCCGATCCCCGAGGCGGCCCCGGTCACGATGTAGGTCCGCCCTTGCAGTCCGCGCATGGCACCTCCCGGCTCGGTTGCGCCCGGCCGACCCGGGCTGATAGGAGCAGTGCACTGTTCTAGCCCGGGTCGTCCCCGGGGCCACTGTCTTCCGGGGGAGCCCACGCCATGAAGTTCGCGCTGTTCTACGAAATCCCGGTCCCGCGCCCCTGGGAGGAGGACAGCGAGCTCGTCGCCTACCGCAACACCCTGGAGCAGGCCATCGCCGGCGACCGCTTCGGGTGGCACGCCTTCTGGACGGTCGAGCACCACTTCCTGCAGGAGTACTCGCACTGCTCGAACCCCGAGGTCCTCTACGGCGCCATCGCGGCGCGCACCGAGCGGATCCGCCTCGGCTACGGCGTGCGCCTCATGCCCAAGCCCTACAACCACCCCGTGCGCACGGCGGAGTCGGTGGCGGTGCTCGACCTGCTCTCCGGCGGCCGGGTCGACCTCGGGACCGGCCGGTCGGCCACCCGGGCCGAACTCGAGGGTTTTGGCGTCGACCCCGCCGAGAGCCGGCGGATGTGGCAGGAGGCCATCGGGCACGTCGTGGGCTGCTGGACCAACGACGAGTACGAGTTCTCCGGCGAGTTCTGGCAGATGCCCCGGCGCCGTGTGCAGCCCAAGCCGTGGCAGAAGCCCCATCCGCCGCTGTGGGGCGCCACCACCAGCGACGAGGGCCACGCCCAGGTCGGCGACCTGGGCCTCGGCCTGTGCTCCTTTGCCGTCGGGCTTCCCCCCTCGGAGGTGAAGCGCAAGATCGACATCTACCGGGCCGCTGTCGCCGGCTGCAGCGCCCCCATCGGCGCCTTCGTCCACAACCAGGCGGCGACCTTCACCATGGCCATGTGCGCCCCGGACCGCGACGCGGCGATCGCCGAGGCCCGCGAGTCCTTCGAGTGGTACCCCAAGACGGGCGCCCGCCAGATCGCCACGCTGACGGACATGATGGCCGAGCGCAACGAGGAGCTCGGCTCCTACTCCTACGCGGCGGACATGAAGAAGACCGACGACGACGGCCTGCTCGACCTGCTCAACCTCGAGTACCTGATCGACTCCAACGCCTGCGTGCTGGGGACGCCCGACGAGTGCCTGGAGGCCTGCCGCCAGTACGAGGCGGCCGGGGTCGACCTGCTGCTCTGCCTGGTCAACCCCTACAAGGTCTCCCACGAGTCGGTCATGCAGACGATCGAGCTCATGGGCACCGAGGTCATCCCCGCCTTCGCGGACTGAGCCGCGCCCATCGGGGGCCGCCGCATCGGGCAGTCTGGAAAGATGGGGAGAGCATCAGGGCGCAGGTGGGTGGCGTTCGCGGGCGCGCTGGCGGTGGCGGCCCTGACAGCGGTTGCGGCGGTCCCGCCGGTACCCGCCGGGGCGTCCGGTGCCAAGGGTGGAACGCAGGCGCACGGGACGGCGCCAAAGCTGGCGCAGGTCGGCCACGTCGTCTTCTGGGAGTGCCCCGCCAAGACGACCGAGCTGCTCGTGGCGGTGAACACGTTGACCCTGCACCC
>JBEKVF010000232.1:0-4905 GCA_049514295.1 Acidimicrobiales bacterium | reverse complement strand
GGATGAGATTGCCCGAGAAGAGCCAGTCAGCCAGTGACGCCATGGCGTTGTTGAAGCCCAGGGTCACTCCGACGGCCTTGTGCGAGTCCGGGGAGGCGACCGGGTTGGACGACGACGAGCCGACGTGCATGCAGACGGTCACGCCGTTGTCGTTGCAGACCTGCCACAGCGGGTCCCAGTACCCGCTGTTGATGCTCGGGAGCTTCAGGCGGGTCGGGATCTCGCTGAAGGCGATGGCGCGGACCCCCCGCTCGGCGTTGCGCTTGGTCTCGGCCGCGGCGAGCTCGACGTCCCACAGGGGGATGATGCACAGCGGGATGTTGTAACCGCCCGAGGGGGCGCACCACTCCTCGACCATCCAGTCGTTGTTCGCCTTGACGCAGGCGAGGCCGAGCTCCTTGTCCTTTCCCTCGTAGAAGGTCTGGCCGCAGAAGCGGGGGAACGTCGGGAAGGGCAGTGAGCCATCCGTGTAATTGAGGGCCATGTCCTTGACGCGCTCGTCGCGGTCCCAGCAGCCCTTGCGCATCTCGTCATACGTGGTGGCGGTCATCGTCATCTGGGTGCGGTCGAAGACGAGGTCGCCCTTCTCGTCCTGGGTCACCGCCGCCCGGGGGATGGCGACGAACTTCTTTTGGACGTAGATGAGCTCGTCGTCGTAGTACCAGGCGTCGCCCCATTCGCCGTCGGGGTCCTCGACCATGTCGTACTTGGCCCCGGAGAGGTGCTTGAAGGAGCCCCACTTCTTGCGCTCGACCCGCGGGCCCCGTGCCCGCCACTTCTCGGGGAGCCACGTCTGCCACACGTGAGGTGGCTCGACGACATGGTCGTCAACGCTGATGATCCTGGGCAGTGCCATGGCTTCCAGGTTACCGGTTCCCTGACACCGGCGTCAGGGAACCGCAATCGGGGCCGCGGTGGGCACCCCTGGCTGCCGGAGGGCCGGGTTGTCGGGTTGGCCGGCGGACCGGGCATCGGACCGCTCCCGACCAGGGTCGATCCACCGTCGTCACCGTCAGCGGGTGATGGGCGCCGCTATCTGGTCGAAGATCCACTTGTAGGTGTTCTGCAGCCCGTCCTCGAGGGTGATGGACGGGACCCAGCCCAGCCGTTCGCCGATCAGCGTGTTGTCGCTGTTGCGCCCACGGACGCCCTGGGGCGCCGTCGGGTTATAGCTATGCATCAGGGTCACGCCGGCGATGTCCTCGACGATGTCGACCAGCTCGTTGATCGTCACCAGCTGCTCGGAGCCGATGTAGGCGCCCATCGGCGTCGCGTACGCCGTCGTGCCGAGCAGGGACTGAGGGGCGGGTACCGCTACTTCTCCGTCACGCGACCCGCCTGGCTCCGAAGTGCGGCAGCGGTCCGCAGCAGCTGCACCGCCAATAGAGCCCCCACCCCCTCGCCCGAGCGCAGACGGAGCGACAGGAGCGGCTCCAGACCGAGGTGCGCGTTGACCACCCGGTGCGCCTGCTCGCGGCTCTCCTGTCCCGCGACCAGATGGGCCGCGACCGCAGGCTCCATCGCAACCGCGACCAGTGCGGCGGCGGAGGTGACCAGTCCGTCGAGCACGACCAGCGAACCGGCCTCGGCCGCGCCCAGGGCCACCCCGGCCAGATAGGCGATCTCGGGCCCGCCCAGCGCAGCCAGCGTGACCATCGGGTCCCCGAGGTCGGCCTGCGCCGACGCCACCCTCGTCAGCGCCGCGTCCACGGCGGTGCGCTTACGCTCGAGCGTCGCGGAGTCTCCCCCGGCACCGAGTCCGACGGCGTCCCCCGCCGCAAGCCCCAGCAGGCCCGCAACCAGTGCCGCGGCGACCGTCGTGTTGCCGATACCCACCTCACCGAGCGCGACGAGCCGACCGTGGAGGCTCCTGCCGAGCTCACGGCCCGAGCCGACCATCCGCACGGCGTCGGCCGCCGACATGGCGTCGGACGATACGAGGTCGCCCCGCACCCCCGCTGGGCGGCAGAGGTCTGCTCCGGCGACCGGATCACCTGGCACACCCGCATCGACCGCGACCACGTCCGACCCGACCAGCCGGGCCGCGACCGCACCCAGCGACTCCCCCGCGACCGTCGCCTCGAGCACCTCGCGGGTGACCGCATCGTCGTAGGTCGACACGCCGTGGCCCGTCACGGGATGCCCCGCCGCCGCGATGACGGCAGTCACAGGTGCGTCGGACCCCAGGCCCAGAGCCACCATTCGGACCACGGCGCGATCCAGCGCGCCGCGCGACCCGGGGGGCGTGAGCAGCAGGTCCGCCGCGTCACGGGCGCCGACAACCGACGCCGGTTCGGGTGCGTGGAGGTGTGACGGCGGCGGGAGCGGGCCCTCGTCGTCCTCGTGCCAGCGTTCCCACAGCACGACGTCGGACAGCGGCTGGCGGGTTGACCATCCGGCTCGCTCGAGCCCCGGCTCGGGCGGACGCTCGTCGGGCCAGCCCAGACACAGCCACCCCAGCGTCTCCACACCCTCCGGCAGGCCGATGAGCGCAGCGAGCTCGTCAGGCTGGAACAGCGTGACCCATCCCGTGCCGACGCCTTCCACCCGGGCCGCCAACCACAGGTTCTCGATCGCGCACGCACAGGACCACATGTCGGCGTCGACAAAGGTGGCGCGCCCCAGAACGCCCTGCGCCGCCGTCCTCCTGTCGCAGCACACCACGACACCGACCGGTGCGTCGCGGATGCCGTGCAGCTGCAGGTCGAGCATCTGGCGCCCGGAACGGTCGGCGAACGTCGCCGCCTGCCGGTGCCATTCCCGGTCGGCCATCAGCGCGGCTCGGTCGCGGGTGTCGGCATCGCGGACGACCACGAACCGCCACGGCTGGGAGTGCCCCACCGACGGTGCGGCGTGGGCGGCGGACAGGATGCGCTCCAACACGTCCGGCTCGAGGTCGTCGGGCCGGAAGCGCCGAATGTCGCGGCGGCCGAGCACCGCTGCGTAGAAGGCGTCCCTCTCCTGCTCGCCGAATGCCCACGCACGCGGCGCCTCCCGGCGTGCCCGTGCCGAGGAGGCGTCCCCGACGAGCGGGACCGGCCGTTGCCAGCTCATGCGACGGGCTCTGGGCGTGCCGGCACGCCGACAAGAGGAAACTCGGCTCTGACCAGCGCCGAAGACAGGCGCTCGAGACCCTCTTCCGATGGCACGGCGATGCGCGTCACACCGGGCAGGCCGAAGCTGGCACAGTCGCGGACCACGACGCCGTGGGACGCCAGCACTTCCCGCAGCCCAGCCCGGTCGACGAGGATCCAGTTGGCGTCGGAGGGGCGGACTGGCAGCCCGTGCGACGTCAACAGGTCCGTGAGTGCCTCCCGCAGCGTCACGACGCCGGCGCACCAGGCCGGCAGGTCGACGGCCTCGAGCAGGTCCGGCAGCGCGGCCGCCGCGACGGCCCCCACCGACCACCCCGGCTGGCGCGTGCGACAGCGCGCGATCAGGTCCGGGTCGCCCAGCACGTAGCCGAGGCGCAGGCCGGGGCATGCCAGCAACTTGGTGAGTGACCCGACCACCACGGAACCGTCACCCCTCGTCCAGCGCCCGGTCGCCAGGGGGTAGAAGGCCTCGTCCCAGACGTCGGCGATCTGGTCGGGTCGGGCCAGGAGCCCGGACGGGCTGTGCGGGTTGGAGCGCCACAACGGGCCACCGCCACGGGGGTGCAACCCGAAATCGGGCTCCTCGACGCGGCCCCCGACCTCAGCGGCGACGAGAGCGATGGCCTCGGCGCCTCCGTTGGTGAGCAGCAGTCGTTCTCGCGCGACACCCATCGCCCGAGCCAGCGCCTCCGTCGCCCCGCCTGGGTCCGGGTAGACGCGCACGGCGTCCAGGTGGCGGGCGACGACCGGCACGGGGTCCGGAGCGAGCGGGTTCAGCGACATGGACAGATCGAGCACAGAGCGGGGGTCCAGCCCGAGAGCGGCGGCGATCGCCCGGCCGTCACCGCCGTGGGAGCCGGCCGGCGGCATCGTCACCGCGCCACCAACCAGAGTGCACTCCCGATCAGCGCGAGGCCGACAGCCAGCGCAGCGCTCACGTCGTTTGAGAGGCGGATGGCCGCACCGATGTCCTCGACCTCCGCGGGCCGTCCCGTCCCCAACGCCACCCGCTCCTCCATCCGGTCGCCGTAGTGGTTGGTGCCGCCGAGACACACCCCGAGCGCAGCGGCGAATGCCGCTTCCGCCACACCCGCGTTTGGTGACGGGTGGGCGGGCGCCTGGTCCCGCACCGCCACCCACACCGCCCTGGCCGCGCGCGGCCGCACCGCGACGACGAGCGCCGCGGTCAGGCGGGCCGGAACCCACGCGAGCGCATCGTCGAGGCGCGCGCTCGCCCACCCGTAGTCGGCGTAGCGCGGCGAGCGGTACCCCACCATCGAATCGAGGGTGTTGACGGACCGATAGCCGAACGCGCCCGGAGCACCGGCCACCGCACCCCAGAAGGCCGGCGCCACGACCGCGTCCACCGTGTTCTCGGCCAGCGACTCCACCACGGCCCGGGCGATCTCGTCCCTGCCCAGCCCGCTCGGGTCCCGCCCGACCAGCGACGGCAACAACTCCCGCGCCCGTTCCACGTCGTCAGCCTGCAGCGAGCGCCCGACGTCGCCCGCCGTCGCGACAAGCGCACGCCCGGCCACGGCCGCCGACGTCGCCAAGGCGGTCGAGCGCACCATGGCGCCCACCCCCAGGCCCAGGGAGACACCGACCAGCGCGTGCAGGAGCCCCGGGCCCTTGGCGTCGCGATGGATACGGCGCTCCAGCCCGGTCATGACGGCCCCGAAGAGCACGACGGGGTGGACGGCCCCCGGCGGCTCGGGCAACAAGCGGTCGAGCGCGAGGCCGGCCGCCGCCCCGAGCGGCCGCGGCATGCCCCGCCGGGGCCTCATCGCGCCGCCAGTGCGAGCAAGCC